>JASHSO010000267.1 GCA_030038715.1 Streptosporangiaceae bacterium | reverse complement strand
GACAGGGTGTCGCGGACTTCGGCGCCCGGGGTTTACGCCGCCGGCGACTGCACGGGTGTGCTGATGCTGGCGTCCGTCGCCGCGATGCAGGGGCGGATTGCCATGTGGCACGCGCTCGGCGAGGCCGTCACGCCGCTGCGGCTCAGCCATGTCGCAGCGACCGTGTTCACCGAGCCGGAGATCGCCACGGTGGGGATCACCGAGCATGCCGTGACCGCCAGCGATGCGGTAGTCGTGAAGCTGCCTTTGGCGACGAACGCGCGCGCCAAGATGCAGGGCTTCAGGGACGGCTTCGTCAAGCTGTTCGCCCGGCGAGGCAGCGGGATCGTGCTCGGCGGCGTGGTCGTCGCGCCCCGGGCGAGTGAGCTCATTCTCGCGGTCTCGCTGGCCGTGGAGCAGGCGCTCACCGTCGACCAGGTCGCGCACACGTTCGCGGTCTACCCGTCGCTGTCTGGCTCGATCACCGAGGCCGCCCGCAAGCTGATGCGGCCCTGGGAGCCGACCGGGAACAGCACCTACGGCGGCTCCGGGCCGAGTTGATCCGCGTCAACCGGCGCTGCTGGCGGCGGACTGACGTACGCGGCGCGGCGGGCGACCCCCTCGTCCTCGATAGAAGCTCGCAGGACCGCGTCGGCCGCCGCAAGCTGGTCCGCCCCGACGCGGGCCGCCACGGCACGGTTAAGCCCGGCGATGACCTCGACGATTGCGTCGGCGTAGGCGCGGCCGGCGGGCGTGAGGATCACGTTCAGCTTGCGCGCGTCGTCGGCATCGGCCCGGGTGCTGGCGTAACCCCGTTCCGCTAGCCCGCGCATGACCTTGCGTGCGGCCTGCCGGGTCACGCCCAGGTGCACGCCTAGCTCACCCACCGAAGCAGGACCGCGCCGCAGCCGTCGCAGCGTGGCAGCATCGCTGCGACGGTAGTCGGCGAACCCGCGGTCCGCTAGCTCAGCCGCCATCCGGCGGACCCAGCTCTGGCGAGCGAGCGCGAGCAAGTCGCCGAAGCGATAGGGGTTTGCGTCGGTGCTCACCGACCCATAGCCTACCAGGTATGCAACCAGGTTGCGTGTTTACCCGGGAGACCGGCAGAGCCATCGCCTCCGCCGGTGCAGCACTGCTGCTGAGCGCCGCCATCGCAGGCTGCGGTGGCCACGGAGCAGGAGCGTCAGCAATCACGGCCGGCACGCTGCCATCAGCGTCGGGAGCCTCGGGCTGCGGTCATGACGAGGCCAGCGGGTCGGTGCAATATACCCTCACGGTCAGCGGCCACCGGCGCTTGGTGATCGTCCACGTCCCGGCTGGCTACACCGGCAAGCGCAAGCTCGCGCTGGTTCTCAACCTGCACGGCAGTGAGAGCACGGCCAGCGCGCAGGAGAAGTTCAGCGGCATGGACGCGACTGCCGACGCGGACGACTTCATCGTCGCTTATCCGCAGGCGGTTATCCCGGACGGGACCGGCTACGACTGGAACATCCCCGGCGAGCCGATGGTCAACGGAAAGTTCCCGCCAGCCAGCGCACCGAGTGACGTCGCGTTCCTGACCGCCCTGGTCGGCGACCTCGCGGGCCAGTACTGCGTCGACCTGAGCCGGGTCTACGCGACCGGCGTATCCGGCGGCGGCCGGATGGCCAGCCAGCTGGCCTGCGACGCCAGCAGCGTGTTCGCCGCGGTCGCCCCGGTGGCGGGCTTGCGCTATCCGAGCCCGTGCCCGGCTTCCCGGCCGGTTCCGGTCATTGCCTTCCACGGCACTGCCGACCCCATCGACCCGTTCAACGGGAACGGCCTTGGCTACTGGACCTACTCGGTACCGACGGCCGCCCATCGGTGGGCCGATCACGACCACTGCGCCGCGACCCCGCAGACCTTCGCCGGCCGCGGCTATCGCCTGACCAGCTACTCCGGTTGCGCCGGCGGCACGCAGGTCGAGCTGTATGCGATTACCGGCGAAGGCCACGAGTGGCCCGGTGGCCCGGCAATGCCCTCGGTGATCACGAGTGCCCTCGGCCCGCAGAGCAACGCCGTCAGCGCCAACGCGCTGATGTGGGCCTTCTTCGTAGCCCATCCGCTAAATTAGGGCGTCGCACCAGGCGGCTGGGGCGGTGTGTCGTAGCGGTCTGGCTGACACGACTGCGGACGCCACGGCTGTTAGGGTTTGCGGCGGGAGGTTCGAGAGTGCCGGTCACCGTTTCGCGGCTGGCGGTCGCGCCGGTCAAGGGCGCGCGGCTGCAGGGCGCCAGCGAGGTAGAGCTTGGCGAGCACGGGGTGACAGGCGATCGGGAATTCCTGGTCGTCGGGGAGGACGACGGCGAGCTATTGCTGACCTCCCGGTACCCAGCGCTGCTGCAGGTCGAGCCCGCCTTCGACCGGGAGCGAAACGTGCTGTCGTTGCGCTTCCCTGACGGCGTCCTGGTGCAGGACACGCCCGAGCCTCGGGTTGTCGCGACTACCCGGATGTATGACGGGCGGGAGGTATCGGGGTGGGTCATCTGCGGGCCGCTCAGCGCCGCGCTGTCTGGCTACCTGGGCCGGGCCGTGCGGCTTTTCAGGCGGGCGCCGGAGCACATCGGTCACGATGACCAGCCCGTGACGCTGATGTCGGAGGCGTCGCTGCACGCGCTCGCGGCGGAGTTCAACGGCACGGCTCCCGATCCGCGCCGGTTCCGCATGACCATCACGATCACCGGCACCGGGCCGTGGGCCGAGCACGGCTGGGGCGGCCAGAACGTTGCCGTCGGCCAGGTGGTCCTGCGCGTCATTGCCCCGGTCCCGCGCTGCGTGGTCACGACGCGGAACCCGCAGTCAGGCGCCACCGATGCCCGCATCCTGCACGCGCTGGCCCGGCTACGCGGCAAGGACGACATCACCTTCGGCGTCTGGTGCGAAGTCCTGCGCCCCGGCCGTATCCGCATCGGCGACATCGTGACCCCGCCCTGCAGCTAACTGCCAACTAGCCCATGCCGCCGCCGGCGCGGAGCCCGGGATGCACTCTGTACCTGTTGGGTGACCACAAAGCAGGATGTACTGGGCGCAAAAATAACTGGAACCACTACAAAGTCGGGGAGCCCGCGCAACGAAGCCGACAATACAGCGGCTATCGGCATATCTGGGGGCCCGTTTGCCCGGCATGGTAGCCGTGCCATGCGGGGCCGGACGTCCGTCGGCCCGGTGCGTCAATGCGTGGGGCGGCCGAGGTCTGGGTCGTCGGGCACGTCCAGGCCGTGCTGACGCAGCCGGGACGCCCTGATGTCGTCGGCGTACGCGGCCACGGTGAAGATGCTGCCGCACAGGATCAGCGCGATCATCATCACCGCGAGCCAGGCCGGTGCCGGTGACAGGGTCAGCAGCGCGGCCGCCACGATCCCGCAGATCGGCAGGATGACCGCGAGGTGCCTGAGCACTGTCCGGCCGCGCCAGCCGGCATCGGTCAGCTCGTGCCTGACCCAGTCAAGATTGTCCGGGGGCATCCGGAAGCCTACGGCGAACCGCAGCCAGCCGATTGCCCCGGGGTCCCCAGGCAGCCTGGCCATCAGCGGAGCTGGCAGATGACGGCTCCAGCCGGAACCGTCTGGCCGACACCGATGCTGAGCCCGCTGACCGTGCCGGCCTTGTGCGCCGTCAGCGGCTGCTCCATCTTCATGGCCTCCAGGACCACGATGGTGTCCCCGGCCTCGACAAGGTCGCCGTCGGCCGCCACGACCTTCACGATCGTGCCCTGCATGGGGCTGACAAGCTCGTCGCCGCCAGCGGCCCGGCCCGCCGCAGA
>JASHSO010000266.1 GCA_030038715.1 Streptosporangiaceae bacterium | reverse complement strand
TGAAGGCGGCGCTGAACGGCGCGCTCAACCTGTCTGTCCTGGATGGCTGGTGGGATGAGTGGTACGACGGCCACAACGGCTGGGCGATCCCGTCGGCCGACGGCGTGCCGGACCCAGTTCGCCGGGATGAGCTTGAGGCCGCGGCGCTCTACGACCTGATCGGCAACTCGGTGGCGCCGCTGTTCTATGACACCGGCCGGGACGGGGTACCCGCTCGCTGGCTGGAGATGGTGGCCCACACGCTGCGCACCCTCGGCCCGCGCGCCCTCGCCACCCGGATGGTCAGGCAGTATGTCGAGCACCTCTACGGGCCGGCTACGACGGTCTCGCGCGTGCTGGAAGCGGGAACCTCGGGCCTGCCATACGAAGGAGCCCGCGAGCTTGCAGCCTGGAAGCAGCGTGTCACGACCGCCTGGCACCAGGTACGGGTGCAGCACGTGGAGGCCGACGACGGCAGCCTCAGCCCTGGAGGCAGGCTGAACGTCCGCGCCAGCGTCGCGCTCGGCGCGCTATCCCCCCGCGATGTCGCCGTCGAGGTCGTCTACGGCCGGGCCGGCGAAGCCGACGAGATCCTCGAGCCTGCCCGGTCGCCGCTGCGGCTGGAAGGGGAGCCAAGCCGCGACGGCGTGGCCAGGTACTCCGGCGCGGCCGAGCTTGGCCAGCCTGGCCCGTTCGGCTACACGGTCCGCGTGCTGCCTTGCCACCCGCTGCTGCCTGTCCCGGCGGAGCTCGGCCTCGTAGCCGTACCCGACGCTCCGGCCGGCATGGTCAACGGGGACCTGCGCTGAGCGGGCCGTGCGCAGCCTCAGGCGGGCGGTAAACCGCTGACCTGCGGCCGACGTCGTGATACCGACCGAAATGGCAGGCAGCCAAGGGAATCTCTGCATGCGTCCTTTCGAAGCGCGGAAAAATCAGCGCCGACGTGACATCCTGTGATCGGACGATGTCGGAACGTGACGGCCTTTAGTCGTCACATTCTGTAGTCACTCCACTACCCCCAACCTGAGAGGACCCTCCGCGTGAGAACTCAGATCGAGCCGGACCATCGACTGCTCACACCGGCCGAGGTGGCCGCCATGCTTCGGGTGGACCCAAAGACCGTCACTCGCTGGGCCCGCGGCGGGAAGCTTTCGTCGATTCGTACCCCTGGCGGTCACCGCAGGTACAGCGAGAGCGAGGTCCGCGGATTGCTGAACGGCTGGCAGAGCGTCTCCCTGCCGCGCGCGTCCGGAGAGTAGTGAGGCCGCCTGCCCCGGTGCCGGCCATCGGCCGGCACCGGGGCAGGCGCGCGTCAGACCCAGGTTCAACTGTCGCCAGTGCCCGGCTTCGAGCCGTCCGGGACCGCGAGCCCGGTGGCGCCCAGCTACGCTGCGTAGGGTCACAGACCGGCAGGGGAGGTGCTCCGTGGGCGAGCTGGTGCGGATCGAGACCGGCGAGGCCGTCGCCACCATCAGGCTGGACCGGCCGCCGATGAACGCACTGAACGCCCAGGTCCAAGCCGAGATCGCGGATGCCGCTGTTGCGGTGAACTCCGATCAGGCTGTGCGCGCCGTCGTGATCTACGGCGGGCCGAAGGTGTTCGCCGCCGGCGCGGACATCAAGGAGATGTCGACGCTCGGCTACGTCGAGATGTCGGCTGTCAGCGAGAGGCTGCAGGATGCGCTGACGGCGATCGCGGCCATCGGCAAGCCGGTCATCGCGGCCATCACCGGGTACGCCTTGGGTGGCGGCCTGGAACTGGCGCTCTGCGCAGACTTCCGTGTCCTCGGTGAGTCCGCGAGGGTGGGCCAGCCCGAGATTCTGCTCGGCCTGATCCCCGGTGCGGGCGGGACGCAGCGCCTGCCCCGCCTGATCGGGCTGGCTAGAGCCAAGGACCTGATCTTCACCGGCAGGTTCGTGGACTCGGCCGAGGCGCTGGCGATCGGGCTGGCCGACAAGGTAGTGCCGGACGATCACGTATATGAGACGGCGCTTGGCATGGCTGCCGCGTATGCCGATGGCCCGGCCATCGCTCTGCGGGCTGCCAAGCAGGCCATCGACACCGGCATGGACACCGACATTGCCGCTGGCCTGGAGGTGGAGCGGCTCGCCTTCGCCGGCCTGTTCGCTACCGAGGACGCTCAGGCCGGAATGCGCAGCTTCCTGGACAATGGTCCTGGCAAAGCCCGTTTCGCCGGCCGCTAGCCGGCCGGGAATGCTGGGCGTAGGACGGATATCGTAAGCGGCCAGGCGGCGGCGTGAGCACGCCTGCCGGAGCACGAGCCATGATGGAGGCTACCGGCCAAGAGCAGCGGCCGAGCTAGGACATGAGGATGCGGCAGCGATGATGGAGCCAGCTAACAGCCCGTCGTTCGACATGGTGGCAGCCGCGCTGCGGGCTGACAGCAACGACATCGCCATCTACGCCCGGGTACTGACCGAGTCGCTTCGTGAGTCGCTGCCACCGGGCTGCGTGAGCGTGGACTCCGACCGCTCCGTCTCCGACCGGATGAAGGGGCGCCCGGGAACCGTGACGAAGATCAGCGTGCGGCTTGGAGATCAAGTCATGACGCTAGGCACGTCCCGGGGAGCCCTGGTGGCCGAGATCTGCCGCGAAGTGCGCGGCGTCGTGCTGTCCCGCCAGTCGGTCCCGATCGGCCAGTGGGCCGACGCCCTGGCGCGCGCCCTGGTTGCGCACGCCGAAGAGAACGCGGCAACGGCCGAGGCCCTGCGGCGGCTGGTAACCGGAGACTAGGTCACGCTCGGCCCGTCGATGCCCTCGGAGCCCTGGCTTCCGGCGTTGGGGTCTTGGTGTGCTTGCGCGGAGTCGTGATGCCCGGCGTCGGGGTCTTGGTGTGCTTGCGCGGGGTCGTGATGCCCGGCGTCCCGATCTTGGTATGCCTGCGCGGATGCGTGCACGTACTCCAGTAGCTCGGGCTCCATGCGGTTGAAACGCTTCCGGTCGTACCACCTCACCGCCACCGCGCCCACGACCAGCCAGAAGACCAGTCCGGCAGCCGCCGTGGTGACTGCTCGGGTCAGCCCTGCGTCGGCACGTGCATCGAAGTAAAGTATCGCCCTGGTACCGGCGAGTATCTGGCGCAGCGGTTCTATCTGTGACAGCCACCGCAGGAAGGTGGGCAGCGCTTGCACCGGCACGGTTCCTCCGGCCGACGCCAGTCCTGCGTAGACGAACAGCAGCATCGCCAGGAGCTGGCCGATGGAGGCTCCCAGCACCGCAAACAGCACGATCGTGCCCGTGGCCACGCTCCCAGCAGCCAGCCACGCAAGCAGCCAGAGCAGCCCCGCGTGCGGAGCATCCATGCCAAAGACGCCGCCTGCCACCAGCAGCATGAGCCCGGTCAACACAGCCGTCAGGACAGCAGCTATGGCCCACTTGAGAATGAGCGTCTGCCATCTGTTGATCGGCACCGGCCGACGCTGGCGCCATCTCGGCCCGATCTCCGTGGTGGCGTACCCGAGTGCGGCGTCCACCGAGGAGTTGACGACGATGCCGCCGAGGAAACCGCACATGAGAATCAGCAGGGCGGTATAGAAGGCGCTCAACCCGAGAGCAGCGTGACTGGGCAGGGGTCGGTACTGGACCGTCGTCACGGTGACCGGATCAGCTAGGAAAGCGCTGGTCAGCGGGTTTGAGGATCGGGCAGGCAGCATGGCCGCGAGTTCCCGGCCGATCTGGCGCGAAGCCGCCGCGAGTGCGGGCTGCAACACCCCTGTGGCCAGGCTGACGCCTTCGGTGCCGGCCCGCACGTTGGTCAGGATGACTATCTGGGGCCTGCCGACCCCAGATCCGCCCGCACTCGCGCCCGCCAGGTCGAGCAGCGATGCGGTGAAACCGGGCGGGATCAGCACGGTCGCATAGTCGGCGCCGCGGTCCATTGCCTGCTCGGCAGCGCGCAGGGTGGTGTCCTTCAGCCCAAGCCGGTCGGCGACCGCGGGTGTTTGCGACAGGCCGGCCTGCACCCTCGCACCGATGTCGATCCGCTGGGTGCCGACCACGGCGCCCTGGTCCTGGTTCACCACAGCCACGGGCAGGCCGTGCAAGTGCCCAAGGGGGTCGACCACGGAGCCGATGTAGAACGCCGTCATGACCACGAGCACTATAGAGCCGACGATGACGGGGAAGATCCAGAAGGCCCGGACCCGCAGAAGGTCCCGGGCGCGGACCGGGAAGGGGCGCTCCGCCGCTTTGGATCTTCCGGCCTGAGCGGGGGAGTCGCTGCTCACTTGGGTTTCTCCTGGGCTAGTTAGCACCTGTGCCAGCACGCCGACGTGCTGCAGCCTTGCACGCCGTCTTGATCACTCATGGCAGCAGGCTGCCGTAACGGCACCTGGCGCGCGTGAACGTCAATCGCGTCGCTGCTTACCCACGCTTCGCATCAGGGATGCTACGGCTGGATCCGCCAAACGGGGCGGCCCGAGCCCCTCGGAACCAGAGGGGGGGTTGGCCAGCCGGGCTTGGTGGCAGAAAAGCGCACCGGCGGGGCCAGCATGTGGATGTCGCCGAGCGGGCTGGGGGCGTCGTAGCAGGCGGGCTCGCCGAGGCTATGCTCCTCGTCGCGCCCGGCCAAGGCCGGGTTAACAAGGCCGAGTGACCCGCACCACATGGCGGTTCTGGTCAGGCTCACTGTCACATGCCAGGAGCCGCCGACAGTGGCGCGCTGGACCAGCGCCGCGGCGGCGCCGACGGCCCCCAGGTATCCCGTGATGTAGTCGTTGATCATCCCGGTGACCGGAAGCCTGGGCTCGGCCTCTGTACCCTCGATGGTCATGAGGCCGGACGCAGCCGATCCGTTCATGTCGAAGCCTCCGCGCCGTGCCCACGGTCCGCGCGATCCGTAGCAGGTGACTGAGACGGACACCAGGCCTGGGTATCGTTCCGCGAGCCGTCGCGGCTCGAGGCCGCGGCGCTCGAGCGAGCCGCTGCGGTGGTTGTTGACCACGATGTCGGCATCGGCCAGGAGGGCGGCGGCGCGCTCCTGCCCGGTCGGCCTGTCCAGGTCGATATACGCGCTCCGGGAGCCGACGTTGGCCTCGGCGTATATGAACTCGTGCTCGTAGTCGTTCGGGCGGGTCGCACAGAGCACGTCGGCCCCGTGCTCGGCGAGCGTCCGGCCCACCGTGGGACCCGCTACGGCATGGGTGAACGACAGCACGCGGACGCCTTCGAACGGGCGCCGCGCCGGGCCAAAGTCCCGTACCGGAGCGTCGCCAATTCGCTCCAGTCCGATGACCGGCTGGCCTGCCAGCACCGATCCCTGCTCGTTAGCCAGCCATTCTGCGGCGGTACGCACCACGCAGGCCGGCAGGCCCGCCGCATTCGCCCGCTCTTCCAGTTCGAAGCCATCCCACCGTCCGACAGCTATCGCAACCTTGGCGGCGTCAGGTGGCACGTCCAGGAAGCGGCACCACTGTGCGGCCAGATGCGGGTATACCCCCGACGCCATGACCCAGCGGCCGTCGGTGCTGCGGTACGGCGTAAGCAGGAACGGGTTGTCGAGCACCAGCGGATGGGGAGCCAGCTCCCCATTGAGCGTCGGGTGCCAGAAGGCGCCCGGCGTAATGCCGTGCACGGCCTGCCGCAAGTCCAGCTCAAGGTCTTGTGCGGGACCACCGCGGTGCCGGTGCAGGGCGACCGCCGCGACCGCGGCTGCCATGATCGGGAGGCCGATGCAGGCACCAAGCTGGTGCGCCGCGGGCAGGATGGGATCTTGACCGGCGAACGACACGCGGCCGCCCGTGTCAGCGCTGGACAGGCTGACGTCGTGCAGCAGGTCGTCCAGCGCTCCCAGCGCATCAAAACCCGTAACGGCATCTCGCGGGCGTAGCTGGGTTGAGACGTCGTGGCTGTGCGGGGTCATATCGTGGGCACCTCCCATGTGCGCGCGGGTGTCATCACAGCCGGCCGCGCTGGCCCGGAGCGGCTGTGGGCTCAGCCGGCCGTGACAGGCTCCTCAGCAGCGCCACGATGGCCTGCTGGCCGAGGTCCGCCTGGACTGGGGCGCCGGCTGCGTTATCGGTCAGCGCCTGAATGTCACTGCCTTCGGTTACCGCGACGATCATCCGGGCGATCACGGCGACGGGAACGGTGGGCAGGCGTCCCGCCCGCTGCATGGCCGCTGCGACGAGGACAGCCAGCTCGGAGCGGACGCGACGCTCGTGCTCGACCAAGAGCGCAGCGACGCTGGGTTGGCGGATCGCGCGCAGCGAGAATTCCGTCGACACGAGCGTCCACTCCCGGTCTGTCGCCAGACCAGGAAGGGCCTCTCGGTTTTCGAGCGCTAGGGCCAGGGCTCCGCTGGTAGGCATGACACGGCCTAGCCACTCCGCTCGCCTTTGCCAGCTGCGGTCCAGCAGCGTCAGGAACAGCGCATCCTTGTCTGCGAAGTTCGAGTAGAACGCGCCCTTGGTCAAGCCGGCCCGCGCGCAGATCTCGGGAATAGACGTGGCGCCGTAACCCCGCTCTGCGAACAATTCCATCGCCGCATCGAGCAGTGCGCTGACGGTCACGGGCCGCCTTTTGGTGACACCTCGTGGCATCCCTAGAGTCTATAGCATACCGATTAGTATTCGATACCGGACGGTATCTTATTGAAACCGTAGCGGAGGTCGTGCGGCCGACCTCCAGCCTCCTCGTCTAGCGACTGGGCGGACGGCCGTAGGCTCTGTGGATATGAGTGCCCACGCGGGGGAAGAGCGGCTGGGCCGGTACCGGCTTCGTCAGGAGCTGGGCGAGGGCGGCATGGGGATCGTCTACCTTGCCAGCGATCCCGATGACCGGCCGGTCGCGATCAAGGTCTTGCGCCAGGGCATCCCCGCTGAGGCGACCGCGCGGCGGCGGCTTGCCCGCGAGGTCGAGACGATGCGACGCGTGCACAGCCCGTTCGTTGCCGAGGTCATAGACGCCGACGTCGAGGCCAATCCGCCGTACATCGTCACCCGGTACGTGCCTGGCCGGACGCTTGAGGATGTGGTCGCGGCCCACGGGCCGCTCACCGGTGTGGCCCTGGCCAGGCTCGCCCGCGGGCTCGCGGCGGGACTGATGGCCGTGCACTCGGCCGGCGTCGTGCACAGGGATCTCAAGCCAGGCAACGTCATGCTCGTGGACGGCGAGCCCGTGGTGATCGACTTCGGCATTGCCCAGGCACCGGATGCAACCCGGCTGACCTTGACCGGGATGTTCATGGGAACGCCGGGCTACCTGGCGCCCGAGGTCATCGAGGGAAGGGCAAACGGCCCCGCGGCCGACGTCCATTCGTGGGGAGCCACTCTGGCGTATGCGGCAACAGCACGGCCACCGTTCGGCACTGGGCAGTTCGAGACGATCTTCTACCGGATCGTGCACGGTCAGCCAGACCTGACCGGACTATCACCAGCCCTGCTCCCACTCGTAGCATCGGCGCTTGCCAGGGATCCGGGACGGCGGCCCTCGGCGGCACAGCTAGCCGAGCTCACCGGCCGCCTCGACCCGGACCTGCTCGTGCCGGGAGATACCGGCTCTGCCGACGGCGTCGCTGCGGCCGCCCTCTCCGGCGCGTCCGCTGCGAGTTCCGCCGCAGCAGGCCAGCTCGCTCGGACCGCTCAGGACCTTTCCGCCGCCGGTGGCGACGGGCAGCGTGTCGTCGCCACCGGCGGCCCGGGCGTGGCCCCGCCAGCCTGGCCCGGCGCCGCAGCGGACGGCGGACCTGGCACGCCTGATGCGCCCGGCGTCGTGGGCGCGCAAGCGCTCGATTGGTCGGGGACCAGGCCGCTGGCGGCCGTTAGCCCTGACGACTTCGCCGACCTGCTGACGCCGGTGCATTACCGGGAGCTGGCCGCAGCCCCGCACGACTCGGCCGGGCTCGCTAACGGGGCGAGCTCAGGATGGGCGGCGCCGCCCGGAGGAGTCCTACAGCAGTTTTCCTCATCGGCGGCCGCAGCGCAGCCGCTCGAAGCGCAGGCTGCTGCCGCCGAGAGCCAGCCGCCGAGCAGACTGTTGCTCGTCCTGGCCACACTGGCCGGGCTGATAGCCGTCAGCGTGTTGCTGCCGGTGGCCGGGGCAGCAGCCGCGCTGGTGGTCCTGACGGTCCTCGTTGCCGCCGACACGACATCGGACTGGCTCGGCCGACGTCGCCGTCGGCACGGGTCAGCGCCGCGACAGGGCGACATCGCCTTGGCGCTGGCGTTCTTTCCCTGGGCTATTCTTCGCTCGATCCTGCGCTTCCTCTTGCTGGCTCCGCTCGCGCTGGTGTGCGCCGGCGGTGCGGCCGCGCTGGCGGTGCTGATCGAAGGTCCATCTTCGCTGCCTAGGGCTGGCGGGCTGGCGGCTGGCGCCCTGGTTGCCTGCTATTGCCTCGGGCCTGGCTCACGAGCCTGCCGGCGGCCGCTGAACGCGTTCTACGGCAGCCTCACTCGCTCGCCGCTGGCCGCGATCAGCGGCGGTATCGGGCTGACCGCGCTCGCGGCGGCGGCCGTCTTCGCGGCCGCGACTCTTGCGCCCGGGTACTGGCCGGCCGTGCACCTTGGCAACCAGCTGCAGGCCGCGTCCTCGGCGCACTCGCAGCTCCTCCGCTGGCCGGGAAACGTCAGCTACATCGGCGGGCGGCTGGCGCACTGGGTCGGTCAGCGGCTGTTATGGCCGGCTCGCCAGTCTTAGCTTGCCAGCCGGGACGCTGGCACCGGCCGATCGCTCGCAGGCGCGAGCTGCGTGGACTCGCGGCCATCGCCCAGTCCGGCTTCGGACATGGGCAGGGGCCTGACCAGCCCCCGGGCAACGACCTCGTTGGCCAGCCTGATCCTGCGGTTGGGCCCCTCGGCGATCTTCAGTTTGTGGTAAAGCCTGAGTAGGTGCTGCTTGACCGCCGCCTCCGTGACCACAAGGTCGGCGGCGATGTCGCGAGCGGTGGCAGGCGTTACGAAGGCGCAGTCCGACAGCGCGGGCTTGCATAGCGCAGCGACCACATCTGCCTCGCGCCTTGTCAGCTCGGGCACGGCCGGCCTGCGCGCGTCAGTCTCGTCCAGCACGTCTTCGTTTGGCAGGCCGCCCGCCCGGCAGCGCTGCGAGCCGAAACTCAGCACGTCGCCGTTCTCTAGCAGTCGCTGGGCGACCACCCGGCCATTGACTCTCGTGCCGTTTCGTGACAGTCCGAGGTCGCTAACGTAGGCGTAGGGTCCGCGGCGAACGATCTCGGCATGCAGCTTCGACACGCTGGGATGATCGAGATGGACGTCAACCGACATACCGCGCCCGATCGTGGTCACGTCCGGGCGTAGCCTGACGATCGCGCCGGTTGCTTCGATCCGGATGTGGGGGGTTTCCATAGCGCTCCTCCGGCGTATCCGGGCAGCCAGTGGGGTGTCACCTTAGAGCTACCCAGCTAGCGCTCGTCGCTACCCTCCCGGGCGAGGCTGGGCGGTCGTGGGCGCGTCGGCGTGCCGCGGAAGTACACTGCCGAGCGGGCATCGGGTAAGGAGAGCAGATGGCAGGACAGCCGTCGAAGGGCCTGGCCGATGTAGTGGCCGCATCCACCGCACTCAGTGACATCGACGGGACTGCCGGACGGCTGTCCTATCGCGGCTACGACATCAATCAGCTAGCCGGGAACTCGTCCTTCGAGGAGATTGCTTACCTGCTGCAGCGCGGCTCCGCGCCAACACGAGCCGAGCTTGAGGGCTACCGCACGGAGCTGGCGAAGGGCCGGGCCATCGGCTCGCTGGCATCTTCCACCATTCCCGAGGTGGCCAGGCGCCAGCAGCCGATGGAGGCATTGCGGAGCCTGGTCTCACTGGGCAGCGCCGATGACGCCGACGCCGGGTCCAATGCACCAGCCGCGAACCTCAGGAAGGCGGCCAGGCTAACGGCGCAGCAGCCTGTTCTCGTGGCCGCGTACCACGCCGCTCGATCCGGCAGACAGGCCCAGGAGCCCGATCCCGGTATGGGCGTAGCGGCCAACTTCCTGCTGCAGATCTCCGGCCGCAGGCCGGAACCGCGCGCTACGGAGATATTCGATACCTGCCTGGTGCTGCATGCGGATCACACCATGAACGCCTCGACGTTCGCGGCGCGGGTGTGCGCAGCGACCCTGGCTGATATGCACTCGGCGGTAGTCGCGGCACTCGGCACGCTGTCGGGACCGCTGCACGGCGGCGCGAACGAGCAGGTCATGCTGGGCCTTCAGGCAATCAGGAAATCTGGCGGCGATCCGCTGGAGGCGGTCAGCAGGCAGGTGAGTGAGCGCCTCAGGCAGGGCGACAAGATCATGGGCTTCGGCCACCGGGTGTATAGGACCATGGACCCGCGGGCGGTCCACCTCAGGCAGATGTCGGCCGAACTGGCCGATGCCTCTGGCGACGATACCTACTACCGGATGTCACGCCGGATGGAGGAAGTCGTGTTCGCCGAGAAGGGCCTGTACCCGAACGTCGACTTCTACGCGGCTACCGTCTATCACTACCTCGGCATACCGACCGACCTGTTCACCCCGGTCTTCTCGGTCAGCCGGATGGCCGGATGGACTGCCCACATCATC
>JASHSO010000265.1 GCA_030038715.1 Streptosporangiaceae bacterium | reverse complement strand
CCGGCAGGTTGTGCGCGGCGAACGTGGCCAGCGCGATCTCGCCGATCGTCACGCCCTTCTCCGGGTCGCCGCGGACCGAGAACCGCCCCGGCGTCCACTCCAGGTCGTCGGGCGAGGCCTCGATCATGCCCGCCGCGACCACCTTGGCCTTCTCGATGACCTTGTCGCAGGCTGCGACCAGCGCCATGCCGCCGACGGCAAGCGAGCGGGACCCGTAGGTGTCCATGCCCTTCGGCGCGACCTGGGTGTCGCCGTGCAGCACCCGGATGTCCTCGAACGGCACGCCGAGCTGGTCGGCGACGATCTGGCTCCACGCGGTCTCATGACCCTGCCCGTGCGCGCTGGAGCCGGTGACCACCTCGACCTTGCCGGACGGCAGCATCCGGATCGAGGCATGCTCCCAGCCGCCTGCGCCGTAGGACAGCGAGCCGAGCACCCGGGACGGCGCCAGGCCGCACATCTCGGTGAAGGTGGAGATGCCGATGCCGAGCCGGGTCGTGTCGCCGCTGGCCTCGCGGTCCTGCTGCTCACGGCGAAGCTCGTCGTAGCCGAACAGGTCCTTGGCCTTAGCCGTGGCGGCCTCGTAGTTGCCGGAGTCGTAGGTGAGCCCCGCGATCGTGGTGAACGGGAACTCCTCGTGCTTGATCCAGTTCCGCTCGCGCAACTCCAGTGGGTCCATGCCAAGCTCGGCCGCTAGCTCGTCCATGACCCGCTCGATGGCGTAGGTGGCTTCCGGGCGTCCGGCACCACGGTAGGCATCGGTAGGAGTTTTGTTGGTAAATATGCCGGTACAGCGGAACGAGTACGCATCCATCTTGTAGATGGCGTTGTACATGAACGCGCCGAGCAGCGGGATGCCCGGTGTCACCAGCATCAGGTACGCGCCCATATCGGCGAGCAGGTCGACCGACAGGCCGCGCAGCCGGCCATCCCGGTCGGCGGCGATCTTGATCCGCTGCCACTGGTCGCGGCCGTGGTGGATGGTCAGGTTGCCTTCGGAGCGCGACTCGGTCCACTTGACCGCTCGGCCGAGCTTGCGCGCGATCAGGAGCGCGAGCTCCTCCTCGGCGGTTACCTGCAGCTTCGAGCCGAACCCGCCGCCCACGTCCGGCGCGATGACCCGGATGTTCTGCTCGGGGATCCCGGTGATCGCGCCGAGCAGGAAGCGCAGCACGTGCGGGATCTGGGTGGCCGACCACAGCGTGTACTCATCGCCGATCGGCTGGCAGACCACGGCGCGCGGCTCCATCGCGCTCGGAATCAGCCGCTGCTGGCGGTAGGTGCGCTCGAGCACCACGGGCGCGTCGCGGAACGCCGCGGCTATGTCGCCGTTGCCGAAGGGCCACTCGAAGCACTTGTTGCCGGCCTCGTGCACCTTGGGCGAGCCCTCGTCCAGCGCGGTGCGCATGTCCAGCACCACGGGCAGCGGCTCGTAGTCGACGTCTACCGCCGCCGCGGCGTCGGCCGCGGCGTAGCGGTCACGCGCGACGACCACCGCGACGGCCTCTCCGACGTACCTAACCTCGTCGACGGCCATGGCCGGGTGGTTCGGGATCACGATGTCGGGCGTGACCGGCCAGGCACAGGGCAGGCTGCCCTGCTCGGCAGCGAAGTCGGCGCCGGAGAACGCGGCTACCACGCCCGGCATGCTGGCGGCGCCGCTGACGTCCACCCTCACGATCCTGGCGTGGGCGAACGGGCTGCGCACAAACGCCATGTGCAGCATGCCCGGCACCTTGATGTTGTCGGTCCAGTTCGTCTGGCCGGTGATGAGCTTCGCGTCTTCCTTGCGGAGCCTGGCCCTGCCCAGCTCGGGAGTCGGCGCTTGGGCTGTCGCTGTCATGCTGTCACTCCCGCCTGCGCCGCGCGCCGTACGGCGCGCACGATGTTCTCGTAACCCGTGCAGCGGCAGAGGTTTCCCTCCAGGCCGTCCCTGATCTCATCGTCCGTGGGGTGCGGGTTGTCACGCAGCAAGTCGGTGGCCGCCATGATCATGCCGGGCGTGCAGTAGCCGCACTGCAGGGCGTGCTCGGCGTGGAACGCGCGCTGCAGCGGGCTTAGCTCGCCATTGGCCAGCCCTTCGATCGTGGTGACGTCGGACCCGTCCGCCTGCACGGCGAGCACCGAACAGCTCTTTACCGATTCCCCGTCCATCAGCACGGTGCATGCACCGCAGTTCGAGGTGTCGCAGCCGACCGGCGTACCGGTCTTGCCGACGACATCTCGCAAGTAGTGGACAAGGAGCAAGCGAGGTTCGACCTGGTCGACATACTTGACCCCGTCGATCGTGACGGTGATCTCGGTCATGCGCTGACACCTCCAGGACAAAGCTGATGGGCCTGAGGCAAACCTAGATCGGTTATACCCCCCGCACCAGCCTCTGTCCGGCGCTGCCCGGCTTCTGCCTAGCCGAAGCCGGGCAGGCTCGGTACAGACCGAGCTTTAGCGCCGAGACCGCGCACATCGCCGCAGCCACGACCGGCATGCGGGCCGACTGTCAGCCGATCTGCAGCACCTGAAAACCCTCGGCCAGCCGTCCGTCCGGCAGCCCGCCCTGTGCCGCCGCCCTGCTGAGCCAGCCCCGCAGCATCTGCTCGAGGCCCTCTGGGTCGCGGAGCTGGCTGACGTGGCAGCGCAGCGCCGCCAGCTTCCTCGGGAAGGTGTCGGTGATGTCGATGTAGTGCGTGGGCGCTGGGCTGCCGGTCACCCAGACTTCCCGCACGGTCCACGGCTCCAGCCTCTCCTGCGCCAGCAGGTCAGGGAACGCGAACGGATTCCGTGCGTCGGGGTAGACCGCGTCCAGAGTCGCGGCACCCACTGCCCGATGGTCGGGGTGGCTGGTTCCCATCCTGGCGTAGTTGCGGTCGGGTGACGGGCACACCACGCGGT
>JASHSO010000264.1 GCA_030038715.1 Streptosporangiaceae bacterium | reverse complement strand
GCGTGGTCCCAGTCGCCGTCGGCGAAGTGCGCGAGGTAGTGCAGGTACTGCAAGTCGAGCCCGAACGGGGCCATGCTCAGGCCAGCTCGCTCCGCCAGGCGCGTTCCCTGGTGGGCCGTTTCACTGGCCGCCGCCAGGTCTCCCCACTCCAGCTGCACTCTGGCCAGCTGCGTGCGCGCCCGCAGTTCCACACCCTCGCGGCTGGACTGGCTGGCCAGCTCGATCGCACGCGCGCTGGTGGCCACGGCATCGGTGATCCGGCCCGCCCGCTCGCTGATCGCGCTCAGCGTCACGAGCGCGTCGGCTTGCACCCACGGCGCGTCGGCGGCGCTGGCAGCGGCGACCGCTTCCTCAGCGCGTGCCCTGGCAGGCTCGGTATCGGGGCTAACGTTGACCATGGCCCTCGCATGCGTGGCCAGGGCGCGAGCCCGCTCCCAGGTTGGCGGCTCGGCGGGCAGCACATCGGCTGCGGCCCCGGCCATCGCGAGCGCCTCTGCGTCCTGGTCGATGTCGAGCAGGAAATAGCCAAGGCGCTCCTTGACCCGGCATATCAGCTGCAGCTCCGGTTCGTCCGCCTGCTGCAGAAAGCCCAGGAGCCGGCGCAATTGCCGGACCGCCAGGCCAACCTGGCCGCTGTCGGCCGCGTTCAGCGCCGACCTGAACGCGAGCTTGCCTCGGCTCGTGGCGCCGACCTTCGCAGGCTCGGCCACTCGCTCCCACAACGAGAGTGCCTGATCGTAGTGCCGGTGCGCCTCCGCCGGGGCTGCCAGCCGCTCCGCCTCCCGGCCGGCCTGCACCGAGGCTGCGAAGGCGCCCGGGATGTCGTGGCTGGCCATGCAGTGCAGGGCTAGCTCGGCAGCCGACCCTGGTACCTCCGACAGCCGCCGTTCGTCAGCCAGAAGCTCGGCCAGCCGGGCGTGCAGCCGGGTCCGCTCGCCCGGGAGCAGGTCGTTGTAGATCGCCTCCCGCAGCAGGGCGTGCCGGAACGCCAGGCCGGCCAGGCCGTCTGGCACTAGCAGCTGAAGCGTGACCGACTGCCTGACCGCATCCTCGTACTCGGCCGCCACCAGGCCGGATGCGCGCATCACCAGTTCGTCATCCACCCGCCGCCCTGCTACCGCGGCCACCCGCAGCACATGCTGAGCCGGTGCAGGCAGGCCGATCGTCCGCGCGAGCAGCACGTCGGCCAGGCCAGCTGGCAGCTCGCCGCCAGCCGACGCGGTCGCCAGCAGCTCCTCGCCGTAGTACGGGTTGCCCTCGGCACGGCTGATCAGGCGGTCCAGCGCCGCGGCATCGAGCCCGCCCGACAGCGACGTCAGGTGCTCGGCCATGGCAGCGGCGTCCAGCGGCCCGACTTCGATCGCCGTCACGCTCGGCAGTCGCTGCAGCTCGGCAACGACCTGGCGGAGCGGGTGCCCGCGGTGCAGGTCATCGGTCCGGTAGCTCAGCGCCAGGGCTATCCGCTCGGTGTGCAGCATCCGGCTCAGGAACGTGACAAGGTCGCGAGTCGAGCGGTCGGCCCAGTGCAGGTCCTCCAGGATCAGCAACACCGGGTTGGCCTCCGCAAGCTCGGTGAGCATGCCGAGCACGGCCCCGAACAACTGCTGCTGCGCCAGGCCCGGCACGTCGCCCGGCTGCCTGGTGATTTCCCGGTCCGGCAGCAGCAGGGCCAGGACCGGACGGGCGGCCAGCGCATCCTGCAGCGGCCCGTCTGCACGCTGCCCGGTCGCAGCGCCGCGTAGCGCGTCGGCGAGCGGCAGATACGGAACGGTGTCAGCGAGCTCTGCGCAGTGACCCGACAGCACGGTAAAGCCCCGGCTGGCGGCATCGCGAGCTAGCTCGCTGAGCAGCCTGGTCTTGCCGACCCCGGCGTCGCCGCTGACCAGGATGACGACGGGCTGGCCGTCAGCGGCCTGGCCGACGAGTTCCCGCATCCGGTCAAGCTCCGCGGCCCGTCCGACCAACGCGCCCTGCGCACCGCCAAACACACTTCCAGTATCCAGGGTGGCCTGACCGTCCGGGCCGGCCGAGCCCCCGTCACGACCAGCGTGGAAGTCAGGTAGTCAGGGCGATCAGCACCGAGCACGGGGCGTGGTGTGCCACCGAATTCGGGACGCTGCCAAGGACGCGGCGCATCCCGATCATCCCCTTGTTGCCGACTACGATCAGGTCGGCCTGCACTTCCGCGGCGACCTCGCAGATGGCTTCCGCCGGGTCGCCACGCTTGGCGTGCTCATGGACGTCCACCCCGGCGGCCCTGGCCCTGGAGGTGTGGTCGGCGAGCACCGATTCGGCGAGCTCGATCGAACTCAGAGTCTCCGCCCGTCCCTCACTGCCTGCCGCGGTCAGCTGTTGCGGCCGGTAAGCGGACACGATATGCAGCTGGCCTCCGGCCAGCTTGGTCAGCGCGATCGCCTGCTTCACGGCCTCGGTTGCCGTGTCTGATCCGTCGGCACCCACCACTACCGTCTCGAACACATCGGCTCCATCCTCGGGAGACCGGCGCCTGCCT
Organism: Streptosporangiaceae bacterium; assembly: GCA_030038715.1. Lineage (GTDB taxonomy): Bacteria > Actinomycetota > Actinomycetes > Streptosporangiales > Streptosporangiaceae > JAJYUU01. The sequence continues at coordinate 766 of JASHSO010000264.1, read as the reverse complement.
GGCCTGCGCCGCACTATAGCCGGTTTGTCCGCCCCGATGTATGCGACGCGGCAACCGACCCCAGCACGCGCTGCCGGCCTGGGACTATGCGTAGGCGGCTAGCCGCTTCCTGAGCTGACGGCGAGCGCGGTGCAATCGCGACATGACGGTACCGATTGGCACGTCCAGCAGCTCGGCGACATCCCGGTATGGGTAGCCCTGCACGTCGGCGAGGTAGATCGTCGCGCGGAAGCACTCGGGCAGCTCCTCGATCGCTGAGTGGACCTCGGAGAAGGCGAACTGGCTGAGGACCTCAGCCTCGGCGGATGGGGCGCTGCCGACGAGGCGCTCCACGGCGGGGCGCGGAGTGGTGTGGGCGAGCACCTCGAACTCGGGGCTGAGCACGTGGACGGGCTCGCGCTGGCGCTTGCGATAGCCGTTGATGAAGGTGTTCGCGAGGATCCGGAACAGCCACGCCCGCGCGTTGGTGCCAGGCGTGAAGTGCCGCAACCCTGCGTATGCGCGGACCATGCTCTCCTGAACGAGATCCTCGGCGTCTGCGGGGTTGCGCGTCATCTTGAGCGCGGCCGGGTACAGGTCGCCCTGACAGCACGCCAGTTCTCGTTCGAAGATTTCATGATGTGCCACATCCGCCGTTGCCGACATGCGTCCCGTCGCCTCCTCAGCCTCGCAACGTCACGCTGGTCCCGCACTGCGCTCCTCCCGCTACACGGCGCAATCGTGTGCAGGCATGCCAAACCAGCACGGGCGGAGCCTCTGTACAGCG
>JASHSO010000263.1 GCA_030038715.1 Streptosporangiaceae bacterium | reverse complement strand
GGCGCTCGGCCAGGTCACCCCCGGCCCAGTAGTGCAGACTGTCGCGGTCGTCGGCTACGCTGCGGCCGGACTGGTCGGCGGGATCCTTGCGGCGGCGGTCGCGTTCGCGCCATCGTTCGCCTTCGTCCTGCTCGGCGGTCGCCGCTTTGACGGTGTCCGCTCCGACGCGCGGGCCCGCGCCTTCCTCGACGGCGCCGGGCCCGCGGCCATCGGCGCCATCTTCGGCTCGGCCATCTTGCTAGCCAGGGAGCTGACCCACTCCTGGCAGTATGCAGTGCTCGGGGCCGCCCTGGTGCTGCTACTCGCGCTGCGCCGCGGCGTGGTGCTCACCCTGGTGGCCGGCGCAGCCGTCGGCGTCATGATCGCCCTCGCTACCGGAGCCCTCTGACTCTGACCACGCAGGCCGGCCCTGCTGTGCCGGTGGCCCTGCTGGCGGGCACGAACTGCTGCCCGGTCCGTCGGTTGCGTCGGGCTCAGCAGGCCACTAGGGTAAGCGCACGTTACGCGATGAAGCTCGCGTGAGCTCTAGCCGGGCAGCGGCAAGGCTGATGGCTTCTACACCGACGGTGGAAGAGGCTTGTCGTGACAGCCATCGCCTTGCAGTTCATGCAGAGCGCAGTGGTCCTGCTGTTCGCGCCGCTCTATGCAGGCGTGCTGGCCCGGGCTGAGGCGCTGGTCCAGTGCAAGCGCGGCCCAAGTGTCTTCCAGCCTTACCGCGACCTTGCCAAGCAGATGCGCAAGGAGAGCGCAATCTCCGATAGCGCATCGTGGATCTTCCGAGCCGCGCCCTTTGTCGCATTCTCCTGCTACCTGACTGTCTCCGTGATCGTCCCGATCATCACCGACGAGCCGCTGCCGCTGGCGTTCCTTGCGGACTTGATCGGCGGGGCCTTCGTGCTGATGCTGGCCAGTTTCTCGATCACGCTGGCTGCCCTGGACACGGCCAGCCCGCTCGGCGGCCTCGGCGCCAGCCGGACGACCTGGATCGGCAGCCTGGCGGAACCGTCGCTGATCCTGGTGTTCTTCACGGTGGCCGCGCTGTCCAATTCGGACAACCCGTATCTGGAGAATCACGCGGTGGCGAGCTCGCTGTCGGCCTACACGCTGCCCACGCACCTGCTGGGCATGGTCGCGTTCTTCATGATCGTCCTTGCCGAGAACGGGCGGATCCCGATCGACAACCCGGCCGGCTCGACCGAGATCTCGATGGTCGAGGAGAGCCGAGTGCTGGAGTACTCCGGGCGCGAGTACGCACTCGTCAAGTGGGGGAGCTGGATGAAGCTCTTCCTGCTGTCGTCGATCTTCATGAACGTCTTCGTCCTGCCCTGGGGGCTCGGTCATGCAGACTCGCTGCTCGGCGGGCTGCAGGGGACTGGCGCACTGGCGGGCAAACTCGCTGTCTGCGGGACCCTGATCGTGATCATCGACAGTTCGTTCGCGAAGCTGCGTTTCTTCCGGATCGCCGAATACCTCGGGGGCTCGTTCCTGCTAGCGCTGATCGGCATCATCACCGGATACGTGATAAGGAGGTGATCCGATGACGCCACCGACCTCAGCGGACACGATCCTGCTCAACCTGGCGTCGGTACTGATACTCCTCTGCGCGTTCGCTTGCCTGGGGTCGAAGCTCTTCGATCGCTATCTGGGCTACTACGCGCTGCAGTCCGTGCTGCTCTCGGCGGCGGCAGCGATCGTCGCGGCGGACTTGCGGGATGCCGCGCTGTGGGCGCTGGCCGTCCTGACCCTACTGATCAAGGGTGTCGGCATCCCCATTGCTACCCGCCGATACCTGGTGACGCGGCTGAGCCTGAAGCGGGACGCCGCCATCACGCTTGGGCTTTCCACATCACTGATCATCGGCGCCGGGCTGACCGCACTCGCCTACTTCGCCATGCGTCCTGCCACGTTGCCCGGCAAGCTGCTCGATACCGCAGCGGTTCCGCTGGCAATGGCCGTGGTCTTGCTTGGCGGTCTGTGCATGGTTGTCAGGCGGCACACGATCGCGCAACTGCTCGGCTGGCTGATCGTGGAGAACGGCGTGTTCCTCGGTGCGATCACGCTCGTCGCCACCTTCCCGTTCATCGTCGAGGCCGGAATCTTTCTGGACCTTGTCGCCGGGGTGCTGATCATGGTTGCGCTCGTCTCTGGCCTCGCGCAGCGGCTGGCCACCGCGAGCGCCAGCGATCTGCGGAGCCTGCGGGGATGACGCTCACCCTGACGGTCCTCACCTGGGCGCTGCCGCTGAGCAGTGCGATCGTGCCCTGGACTGGCGTCAGGGCACGGGGGATCGGGATCGCTGTCGCGGCGGGCGGTACCGGGTCGCTGGCAGCGGCGATCGTGCTTTCGGTGCGAATCGTCGCCGGAGGCCCGTTCAAACTGCTCGACGGGTTTGTCTACCTCGATTCGCTGTCCGCGTTCTTCGTAGTCACGGTGGCGCTCGTGGCCGCGCTGGCCGGCGTTGGCTCGTACTCCTACCTGCGAGCGGCAGAAGACCGCGGCGAGCTGAGCACGCTGCAGGTGCGGCTGTACGGCACGTTCTTCAGCCTGTTCGCGGCGCTCATGCTCGCCGCCCTGCAGACGGGCAATCTGGGCTTGCTGTGGGTGCTCATCGAAGCCTCGACCCTGGCGAGCGCCGTGCTGGTCGCGCTGGAAGCGCGCGCGACGTCTCTCGAGGCCGCCTGGAAGTACATCATCATCAGCTCGTTTGGGGTGACAATCGCGCTGGTCGGGACGCTCTTCGTCTACTATTCAGCGATCTTGATACACGTCTCGCCCGATCAGCGGCTGACGTGGCCCACGCTGTTCGCGCACGCGAGCGTGCTGCAATCGCAAAGCCTTCGGCTCGCGTTCCTGCTCGTGGTGGTGGGCTACGGCACCAAGGTAGGCCTGGCGCCGATGCACACCTGGCTTCCGGATGCGCACTCGGAGGCGCCGAGCCCGGCCAGCGCGATGCTGTCAGCCGCCCTGCTGAACACCGGAATGTATGCGATCGTCCGATTCGAGGCGCTCACCACGCCCGAACTTGGCCGCTATGCCAACGACGTCCTGCTCATCTTCGGCTTCGCCTCGCTTCTGATCGGGGCGCTGTTCATGATCGGATGCGAGAACTTCAAGCGCTTGTTTGCTTACTCCTCGATCGAGCAGATGGGCCTGATCGCGATCGGCTTCGGTTTCGGCGGCGTGGTCGGCACCTACGGTGCGCTGCTGCTTGTCCTCAATCACGCGATAGGAAAGTCGGTGTTGTTCCTGACCGGCGGTGAAGTCGTGCACCGGTATCAGACCCGGAACGTCGGCGAGGTGCGAGGCTTGCTGACGCTGTCTCCCGTGACGGGCCTGGCATTGCTGCTCGGTTCGCTGGCCATTCTCGGCTCGCCGCCGTTCGGGTTGTTCCTGTCTGAGTTCACGATCGTGCGAGCGAGCTTTGCCGGCCGGGCTAGCTGGCTTGGCTTCGTCCTGCTGGCGCTGCTGGTCGTCGCGTTCATGGCATTCGCCCGCACCACCACAGGAATGGTTTTCGGAGCACGCCGGGACGGAGCACCGAGTGCGGCCGCTTCCTACCAGCGGGTGAGCGCCCTCCCGCTCGTGGTCGGCCTCGCGCTGCTTCTCTTGCTCGGCATCTGGATACCGACCGGTCTGAACGAGCTAATCATGCACTCGATGCGGGCGATCGGATGACGGGCCAGGTCGCCGCAAGCCGCTTCGCACCGGGTCCATCATGTGCGTGGGAGGTACGGTGACCGAGGCAGCCGCGACCTTCCTGCTGTGCGCTGCTGCGCTGTGGCTAGCGGCGGCGGGTCTGGCAACACTGGCCAGGACCCGGGCTGCGCTCAATGCCAGCACGGCCTGCTCCGCCCTTGGCGGGGCAGCCGCCCTGGCCGGCGGCTGCCTCGTGGCGCTGCACGGCCACGGTGCCAGCCGGACAATTGGCGCGGGAAACTTGGTCGGGGCTGTCACACTGCAGCTCAGCCTGCTGGCCGCGGCATTCATCGCGCTACTCGGGCTCATTGCGCTGGCGATCGGCCTGTTCGCGCGGCGTTATCACAGCCCGGGCACGGGCACGGC
>JASHSO010000262.1 GCA_030038715.1 Streptosporangiaceae bacterium | reverse complement strand
CACCAGGGTGGGCGACTGGATGCGGCGCAGGTCGCTCGATGAGCTGCCGCAACTCGTTAACGTGCTGATCGGCGACATGTCTCTAGTCGGCCCGCGCCCAGCGCTGCCGGAGGAGACAAGCGCCTACGGCTACCAGATGCGCCGACGTCTCGCGGTCAAGCCCGGAATCACTGGCCTGTGGCAGGTGAGCGGCCGGTCCAACCTGCCGTGGGATGAGGCCGTGCGCCTCGACGTGCGGTACGTGGAGAACTGGTCCTTCGTTCTGGACCTGCAGATCCTGTGGAAGACCTGGGCCGCCGTGATGCACGGGGACGGTGCATATTGACCGGACCGAACGCCTCTCCACAGGCACCAGCGGCGGACCTGACCAGGGCCTCTTGCTCGCTCGTGCCGGGCCGGTCAACGTCAAGGACATCGGTATGACTGGGCGGGTCGTTCCAACTATCCGTTGTGCAGGTGGCCGGGACGCTCAGCGGACGCCTGGCGAAGGATCTGTCGCGATCCCCGATGGCCCGGTGGACGTCGCACTACTGGTGCGGCGTGCCACTGATGGAGACTGCTGGGCCTGGGAACGCTTGGTCGATCAATACTCGAGGCTTATCTGGGCCATGACTCGCGATTTCAGGCTCGCCGAGAGCGACGCCGCTGACGTAGTCCAAGCCACATGGCTCCGCCTGATTGAGCACATCGGTCGCATCGAGTACCCGGAGCGCATAGGAAGCTGGCTGGCCACCACGGCGCGCCACGAGTGCCTGCGTCATGTGGTGGCAGGCAAGAGGGTCATGCTGATCCAGAACGACGACGCGGCGCTCGCCGAAGCGGTGTTGCACCAGCCGGAGGTCGATGAGCGGCTGCTCGCCGATGAGCGCGCGCGCGAGGTTCGCGAGGCCATAACCAGACTGCCGTCGCGCTGGCAGCAGCTTCTTGAGTTGCTGATGGCCGATCCGCCGGCGTCTTATGCCGAGATCTCGGATCAGCTGGGCCTCCCGGTGGGAAGCATCGGCCCCACCCGTGGGCGATGCCTGGACCGGCTGCGCGTGCTACTGCAGGCTTCCTGAGGTCCTGGCATGAGACGAGCCAAGCGCATCTGCGTCAACCCAGCGCCCTCCAGATGCCTCGACGTCCGGAAAGGTTCTCCGCACTTCGTCTCGCAGATCGGCAAGGAACAGCAGGACCGAAGCGGGTTTGCGCTGGGCAAGTTCGGCCGGGCCCACGACTGGTATGTCCGTGCCCGGCATACGCCTACCCTGCTTGGTCGGCGAGGCATCGACGATCGCTGGCAGCACCGAACGATCGACCTCCGCGCGGCAGAGCAGGGCAACAGCCCGCGACGCAGCACCGTAGCCGAGGACGACCCGTTCCGCGTTCTTCTCAGCGATGAGGAAGCAACGCAGGCCCTCGGCGCGATCACGCGAGTCCCGCTGCAGCTTGCTGACAACTGCCGGATCGCCGACTCCCATGCCTTGCTCTTCAGCTATCAGCGACCGCACGGACCCATCTGGCGCGCCAGAACTGTCTGCATCGCGGCGTGCTGCGAGCAAAACTGTGCCTCCGTACAGATCGAAGCGCCAGGCGATGCGCGGGCTGAAGCCGGTCTCGGCCAGCATCGCAGTCAGCGCAGCCGCGGAGTAATACGCGTAGTGGCCGTGCCGGAGAGCGTTCCACTGCCCCTGCCGGATGATGGTGCCAAGAGCGTGGTACTGCAGCAGCAATGTTCCGCCGGGTGCTACCCTCGCGGTCCGCTGGCGCATGGCAGCCGCCTGGTCCGCGTCGTGCATCATGCCGAAGGAGTCGAAAACGACGTCCGCCGGCCGTTCGCCAATGACTGGTACAAGCCCGCGTTCGGCCAGCAGGTCAAGGCACGATCCGCCATGCGGACTGCCGTACTCGGCTACCGTGTCTCCCTCCCGCAGCAGCCCGGCAAGCCAGACCTTGCGCACCGCATCGGATGCCTGCGCGATGAGCCCCGCTGGCTCAATGGCCTTCGGTTCCTCAGGCACTGTGGGGTCGGCCACGAGCTGTGCCAGCCCACACTGCGTGCACAGCCACATCTGCAGGGGGTAGACCGGGTCGGGACCGAGATCATCAATGTCCGGAAAGTAGTCGCAGGGTGGCTGGAGACCCAGGTCAAGCACCAGCTTGCCACTACGCCCCTTGCACGCCCGGCAGATGCTCATCAGAGCCCCCTTCTCGGCTCGAACCAGGGTAGTGGTCCCACGAGTTGCGCGTCGCACGTCTGGCGTCAACTTGATCCGCGCAGCAACGATCCGTGGATTTGGGGCCAGCCGTGTCATTGATGCCAACATGCCGTTTGTGTGATGCCGAGCTAACTCGAACGTTTGTGGACCTTGGAATGTCGCCGCTGTGCGAGAGCTACGTGCCGACCGAGAAACTGGACGACGCCGAGGTGTTTTATCCGCTACACGTCCGCATCTGCGATGCGTGCCTACTCGTACAATTGCCTGCATACGTTTCGGCCGAGCATATCTTCTCGAATTACGCGTACTTCTCCTCTTACTCTGACTCGTGGGTAGCGCATGCCAGGCAGTATGCGCTGGACATGACGTGCCGCCTCGATCTAAGCAGCAACAGCCTTGTCACCGAGGTCGCAAGCAACGACGGCTACCTGTTGCAGCATTTCCTCGCCCTGGGAATCCCCGTGCTCGGCGTCGAGCCTGCTGCAAACGTGGCCGATGCCGCTAGGTCTAAGGGCATCCGTACGGAAGTGGAATTCCTCAACCCGGAAACTGGCCGCAACATCGCCGCTCGGCGCGGCGAGGCCGACCTCGTTGCCGGGAACAACGTGTTGGCTCACGTTCCCGACATCCGCGGCTTTGCTGCGGGCCTGCGCGCGCTGGTGAAGGACACCGGCCTGGTGACGCTCGAGTTCCCGCATCTGCTCCAGCTGATTGACCGACGCCAGTACGACACTATCTACCACGAGCACTTCTCGTACTTGTCCCTGCTGACCTCCTCGCAGGCGCTAGCCGCATCGGGCCTGAGGGTCGTCGACGTCGACGAGCTCAACACCCACGGCGGATCGCTGCGGGTTTATGCGCGGCCTACCGAAACGGCGGGCGAGCCCACGAGCCGGGTGAAGGCGGTACTCGACGCCGAGGAGGCGGCCGGGCTGCACACGGTGGCTGGGCACACGGGCTTTGCTAGCCAGGTCCTGAAGATCAAGGGAGACCTGGTCAGATTCCTGCTCGATGCGGCAGCCGCAGGCCTGTCAGTAGCTGGCTACGGTGCTCCAGGCAAGGGCAACACGTTGCTGAACCACTGCGCCATCCGAACCGACCTCCTCAACTACACGGTCGATCGGAGCCATTTCAAGCAGGGCAAGTTCCTGCCAGGTACGCATATCCCCATCTACGCACCGGAACACCTAGCGTTGACCAGGCCCGACTACATTCTCGTACTGCCATGGAATCTTAAGGAGGAACTCATACAGCAGCTCGATTACGTCCGCTCGTGGGGTGGTCGTCTGGTCTTCCCGATCCCCCAGCTGGAAATCATCTGAGTGGGTGAGACCCTATGAAAGTCGTCCTTTTCTGTGGTGGCCTCGGCATGCGAATGCGCGATGGGATCAGTAGCGGTCCCAAGCCGATGGCGATGGTCGGCGAACGACCGCTGTTGTGGCATGTAATGCGGTACTACGCGCATTTCGGGCACACGGACTTCATCCTGTGCCTCGGTTACGGCGCGTCTTACGTCAAGGACTTCTTCCTGAACTACGACGAGACGCGGTCGAACGACTTCGTGCTGGAGAATGGCGCCCGGGACGTACGGCTTTTCAGTGCGGACATTTCCGAGTGGCGGATCACGTTCGTGGACACGGGGCTGAACTCGGCGATCGGCGAGCGCTTGCGGCGGGTACAGGGCTTCCTCGAAGGCGAGTCGATGTTCTTGGCCAACTATGCCGACGTGCTGACCAACGCTTCGTTGCCGGACATAATCGCGAGGCTCGCAGCCTGCGACGCCGTGGCGAGTCTGCTAGCCGTGCCGCCGCAGTCTTCGCACCACGTCGTAGAAATCGGCGACGACGGGATCATCAATCAGGTCACGCCCATGCGCGATCTGCGTCAGTGGGAGAACGGCGGCTACTTCGTGCTTCGGCCGGAGATCTTCGAGTACCTGCACGAGGGCGAGGATCTTGTCGAAGACGCCATAATGCGGCGGCTCGTACCACAGCGGCGGGTCATCGCCTACCCTTACAAGGGCTACTGGTCTCCCGCTGACACCGTGAAGGAACGTGCACAGCTGGAGGAGATGTACCACCGCGGAGACTGCCCCTGGATGATTTGGGACACCGACCGGTCCGCCGCAGTCTCGCCGCTTGGCCACGCGCTGGGCGAGGCGGCGGGCCGCGAGGAATCCGGGTTGACAGCGTTGCCAAAGCTGGGTTGAGCTGCAGATGCTACCGCTGAGCCTGATCAGGCCGGAGCATAGGCCGCTGTCCGTGCTGGCGCTCGGCGCGCATCCGGACGACATCGAAATCGGCGCGGGCGCGACCCTACTTGGCCTTGCGGAGACTGGGCCTGGGTTGCGCGCCCACTATGTCCTGATCACCGGCACTGGAGCTCGCCAGACAGAGGCACGGGCTGCAGCGGAGGCGTTCCTGCCCAATGCCGATCTGACTGTAGAGCTGCACGACCTCCCAGAAGGCCGACTGCCCGCAGCGTGGGGCGACGTGAAGGATGTCCTCCATGACGTGGCGCGGTCATTCCAACCCGACCTCGTCGTCGCGCCCTCAGCCGCTGACGCACACCAAGACCATAGGACCATTGGCGAGATCGTGCCGACAGTTTTCCGTGACCAGCTCTACCTTGCGTACGAGATCCCTAAATGGGACGGCGACCTGGGCCGTCCTCAGGTGTACGTACCGCTGTCGGCCGACGCGGCTCGGCGCAAGGTCGAGCTTCTGCACAAGTGCTACCCGTCCCAACACGATCGCGACTGGTGGGACGACGACGTCTTCCTCGGCCTGGCCAGGTTGCGCGGCGTGGAGTGCCATGCGCCGTACGCCGAAGCTTTCACCTGTACGAAGCTGGTGCTCGGCGGCCAGTTCCTGAATCGCACAAGAACCTAGGAAGTGAGGGAAGTCCCATGACCGTCATGGTTGATCCGGAACTGCCCGACGACGCGCTCCGGCAGGCGCTCTACGACGGCAAGCTGGTCGTGTTGACCCGCCTGCAGGCTGTCAGCGACTTCGTGGATTACACCCGTGAGCAGCTCACCGAACTGTTCGGACCGCATGACCCGGAGCATGCACACGAGTACATCGAGCCAGCCGAGATGGCCAAGCTGCTCGGTCAGTGGAAGCCGCGTTGGATCCATGCAGACCGGTCGAAGCGTCTCGTCTGCGACATCATCACTCAGGCCGGCCTGCCAGCCGAGTTTACACACTACGACGTGCCGAGGCCGCGCACTTCATTCCCAATCGGCCACCTCACTACGGGTGTCGCCGCCGCCTTTCCGTGGCACCGAGACTCCTGGTACAGCGCGCCGTTCCAACAGCTCAACTGGTGGCTGCCGGTGTTCCCGATCCGGGAGGAGAACTCGATGGCGTTCGATCTGAACGGCTTCGGCCGCGCAGTCCCGAATAACTCGGAGACGTTCGACTACTACCGGAACAACACCCAACGACTGACGGCCGCCCAGAACGTGACGAAGGAAGAACAGTCCCGGCCTG
>JASHSO010000261.1 GCA_030038715.1 Streptosporangiaceae bacterium | reverse complement strand
GCAGCGGCGACGTGCTGTTCGCAGCGCTCTGGCGCTCCGGTCTGGCCGCGCAGCCGACCTCAGTTGCGGCCGGAGACGGACAGCGGCTGACCTCGGTCCGCATGACGGCGGCCGTGCACTGCGCACCGCCGGCTAACAAGCCGACCACGCAGGAGCGCGACACATGCGCGCCGTGGCTGGCCGCTGAGATTCGCCTGCTGGCACCAGGCTTGAGGGTGATCGTTTGTCTCGGTCATTTCGCTTGGCAGGCGCTATGGGCGCAGCTGGCCGCGGCGGGCTACCAGCTGCCAAGGCCGCGACCGGTCTTCCGGCACGGTGCCGAGACCGTCGTTACTGAAGCGCGGTCCAGTTCGGCCGGGAGCCTGACAGTGCTTGGCTGCTACCACCCGAGCCAGCAGAACACCTTCACCGGCCGGGTTACCGACACCATGCTTGACGCGGTGTTCGCTCGGGCGAGGGTACTCGGCGGCGTGTGACCGGTGCCGTGCTGCCCGTGGCCGATGGGTGGCATTCCAACTAACCGATAAGACAGGAATGGCCGGATGGTAGCTCAGAGTAGCAGCCGGCGCGTTTCAGTGCGCAACTTCGCACCGAATTTGATTCACGACATTGCCGGAGAACATGGTCCGTTCAATTGGTTTCTCTAGAGTAACTGGATGGCTGCGGGGTATCATCTCAGTGCCCCCGTAGCCCAGAGGAAGAGGCCGGCCCCCTAAAAGGGTCCCCAGCGTCGGTTCGACTCCGACCGGGGGTACCGCTGCCCATCTGAGGTGCTGCATCAGCAGCATGTGGGGTTGCCTCACCGGCTACGTGCTACCTGACTGCACATTCAGTCATCATTACTTTTAGTAACGGCCCGGCAGTGCTCAATTTGTTAGCGCGATGCGCCATAGGATGAATCACGTCATATGCGAATGGCGGTCGGGCACGACTAAATTGTCCGGCTGGCGGCGAATCCGCTCGACCCGACTAGCGCACTGGCGACCGCCTGGTGGGGGCGGCCGCTTTCCCATCCTAATAAGCCGCTAATGTCCGGGCCCGCCCTCTCGATTGTGATTCTGAGGATCAGACGACGTTCTCGCTGCATGGCCTCGCGGTACTCGTCCCAGTCCGGATGCTCGCCGGAGATCCTTCGGTAGTAGTCCACGAGGATAGGCATTGCCTCCGGCAGGTGGACCAGTTCGGCGGTGCCATCGAGCTGGACCCACTCGCCGAAGAAGCCGTCGTTGATTACGCAGAGCGAGGCTCTCGGATCGCGCGCAAGGTTACGTGCCTTGACCGCGGGCTCCCTTGTGCTGACCAAGACCCTGCCGTCGGCAGCGACCGCAGCCACTACCGGGGATAGCTGCGGGCGGCCGTTGGCCCGCGTCGTGGCCAGTACTGCGTGCGGGTTCCTGGCCAGGAAGCCGGTAGCGCGATCGATGTCCACTGAGCGCGGTCAGGCGCTGTTCAGTCGGCTACGCCGCTGCAGCTCGTACTCGTGCACGATCGCGCTCGCATAGCCGTGCGACAGGCCGTGCTCGTCGGATAGCCAGTTGGCGCGCTCGTTACAGCGCAGGAACGCTGGGCCAGATTCGAGCCTGCTGAACCACTCTCGGAGTTGGAGTCCGGTGACGGACGGGATGCGGGCGATCAGGTTCTTGTGCATCTCCGGAGAGTGGGTCAGGGACAAGTTGCACCTCCAGCGTGCGGGGAAGTCCTTGCAGTCGAGATTGCACCACGTCCTGCCACCTGGCAACCCCTCCGAGGCAGGCTTTCGTAAGCTGCAGTGCTAACCCAGCCGCTCGAAGATCATGGCCATGCCCTGGCCGCCCCCGACGCACATGGTCTCAAGGCCGATGGCCTTGTCGTGGAACTGCAGGCCATTCAGCAGGGTGGAGGTGATCCGTGCCCCGGTCATGCCGAACGGGTGGCCGACCGCAATGGCTCCGCCGTTGACGTTGAGCTTGTCGACGTCGATGCCCAGGTCCCGGTAGGACGGGATCACCTGGGCGGCGAAGGCCTCGTTCATCTCCACCAGGTCGACATCGTCGATGCTCATGCCCGCCCGCCCCAGCGCCTGCCGCGAGGCCTCGACCGGGCCCATGCCCATGATCTCTGGCGACAGGGCAGTAAGGCCCGTCGACACGATCCGTGCCAGCGGCGTGATGCCAAGTTCGGCGGCTTTGCGATCGCTCATGACGATCACGGCCGCAGCACCGTCGTTCAGCGGGCAGCAGTTCCCAGCCGTGACCGTGCCGTCGGGACGGAAAACCGGCTGGAGCGCAGCCACCTTCTCCAGCGTCGTGCCCGGCCTGGGGCCGTCGTCCGCCGAAACCTCGGTGCCGTCTGGCAGGGTTATCGGCGTGATGTCGCGCTGCCAGAACCCGTTCGCGAGGGCCTTCTCGGCCAGGTTCTGTGACCGGACGCCGAACTCGTCCTGCTCCTCGCGGCTGATCCCGCGGATCTGGGCCACGTTCTCGGCCGTCTGGCCCATGGCAATGTAGACGTCCGGGATCTGGCCGTCCTCCCGGGGATCGTGCCACTTCGCGCCGACCGTGCTCGCCGTAGTGGATGTCCGCTCCTCGGCGGCGGCGAAGACCGGGTTCCTGGTGCCGGGAGCGCCGTCACTACTGCCCTTGCCGAAGCGGCTCACGCACTCGACGCCAGCGGTGATGTAGATGTCTCCCTCGCCGGCCTTGATGGCGTGATAGGCCATCCGAGTGCTCTGCAGCGAGGACGAGCAGTACCTGGTGATCGTGGTGCCGGGCAGCGTGTCGTAACCGAGCAGCACGGCGACGACCCTGGCCATGTTGTATCCCTGCTCCCCGCCTGGCAGGCCGCAACCCAGGATCAGGTCGCTGATCTGCGCCGGGTCCACCTGAGGCACCTTCGCGAGCGCTGCCTTGACCATCTGCACCGTGAGGTCGTCCGGGCGGATGCTGGTCAGCGATCCCTTAAACGCCCTGCCGATCGGGGAACGGGCTGTGGCGACGACGACGGCCTCGGGCATGGCGACTCCTGAAAGGTACCTGGTAGCTAACCGCACACTATCGCTCGGCAGGCCAGCGACCGAACCGACCTGCCCGTTTTGTTCCACGCAGCATCCTGGCCTGCGATAACGCGGCGGCTGCCTGCGGTGGGATAGCGTCGTGGCCTGGGCCAGTTCAAGGTGGTGTCGATGATGCAGGTGCATGAGTCCCTGGTCGAGCTGGTGGGGAACACTCCGCTGCTGCGGCTGCGCCGGGTCACCCGCCAGTTGCCCGGCGAGGGAACGGGCCCGACCGTCCTGGCCAAGGTCGAGTACTTCAACCCTGGCGGATCGGTCAAGGACAGGATCGCCCTGCGGATGGTCGAGGCAGCCGAAGCGTCGGGCGAGCTGAAACCGGGCGGCACCATAGTGGAGCCCACTTCGGGCAACACCGGAGTCGGGCTGGCCATCGTGGCGGCCGAGAAGGGCTACCGCTGCCTGTTCGTCTGCCCGGACAAGGTGGGCCAGGACAAGCTCAGCGTGCTGCGGGCATACGGGGCTGAGGTCGTTGTCTGCCCGTCTACCGTGTCGCCGGACCACCCCGACTCCTATTACTCGGTCTCAGCCAGGCTGGCCAAGCAGACGCCCGGCGGCTGGCAGCCGAACCAGTACAAGAACCCCGAGAATCCGGGCTCCCACTACCGCGACACCGGTCCGGAGATCTGGGCGCAGACGGAGGGCCGGATCACCCACTTCGTCGCCGGGATCGGCACCGGCGGCACGATCTCGGGCACCGGGCGCTACCTGAAGGAGATGTCGGGGGGCAGGGTTGAGGTGATTGGCGCCGATCCCGAAGGCTCGGTCTACTCTGGCGGAACCGGCCGCCCCTACCTGGTCGAGGGTGTCGGCGAGGACATCTGGCCCGACACCTACGACAAGAGCATCTGCGACCGGATCATCGGCGTCAGCGACGCCGAGTCCTTCCTGATGACTCGCCGACTGGCAAGGGAAGAAGCCCTGTTGACCGGTGGCTCCAGCGGCCTCGCTGTGGTCGCGGCGCTTCGGGTAGCCAGGACTGCGCGGCCCCGCGACACGATTGTGGTGCTCCTGCCGGACGGCGGCCGTGGGTACTTGTCCAAGATCTTCAATGACGACTGGATGGCCGACTACGGCTTCCTCACAGCCGAAACCACCGAGCCTCGCGTCGGTGACGTGCTGGAGCGCAAGCACGGCGGGCTGCCGCAGTTTGTGCACGCCCACCCGACCGACACGGTGCGGACCGTGATCGCGAGCCTGCGGGAATTCGACGTGTCGCAGCTGCCGGTCCTGAGCGCCGAGCCGCCAGTGATGGCAGCCGAGGTTGTGGGCTCGATCGTGGAGCACGACCTGCTGGAGGCGCTGGTCAGCGGCAAGGCTGCCCCCGACGATCAGGTGGCAGGCCTGATGTCCCCGCCACTGCCGGTGGTCGGTTCGGGCGAGTCGGTCAGCGCGGCAACCATTGCGCTCAGCCAGGCGGGCGCCGCCATCGTGCTAGTCGATGGCAAGCCGGCCGGGGTGATCACCCGGCAGGACGTGCTCATGTTCCTATCCGGTCAGCCGGGCTAACCGCGAGGGGGTGCATCAGATGCATCATCAGGACGGCTTTGAGACGCTCGCCATACACGCCGGCCAGCAGCCCGATCCGGTCACCGGCGCGGTCGTGCCGCCCATC
>JASHSO010000260.1 GCA_030038715.1 Streptosporangiaceae bacterium | reverse complement strand
AGTGCGAAGACGGTCGCCGTTGCAGTGAAGGTCTTGGTGGAGGTTACAGATACCTCTGGACCGGCGTGCAGGTAGACGCCGCCGTCGCATTCCCGGGCGATGGTGCTGCCGACGGTGTTGACGACTCCTAGAACTCGGCCGCCCTTGCGCTTCACCTCTTGGACAGCAGCAAGCGTGTCGTACGTCTCGCCGGACTGGCTAACCCCGATGTAGAGGGTTCCGTCCTCCACGACAGGACTGCGATAGCGGAACTCAGAGGCTGGTTCCGCGTCCGCGGGAATCCGGGCCAGTTCCTCGATGAGCTGCGCGCCAAGCAACCCGGAATAGTAGGCCGAACCGCAGCCGAGTATCTTCACCCGCCTGACTCGCCGGGCCTCGTGTGGATCGATATTCAGTCCGCCGAGGTGCGCCGTGGCGAACCGGTCATCCAGTCGCCCACGTAGCACTCGCTCTATGACCTGCGGCTGCTCGTGGATTTCCTTGTGCATGAAATGGGCATGGCCGTCGGCCTCATAACTGGCTATGTCGGCCTCCACGGTGGCCGCCTGCTTCGTCGTCCGCCTGGCGTCTAGCGTCGAGGTACGGAAGCCGTCCGGCCTGATCGTCGCTATCTCCCCGTCATCAAGGTGAACCACTTGGCGGGTATAGCGGACGAGCGCGGCCACGTCGGAGGCCGCGAACATCTCCTTGTCGCCTATCCCGAGCAGAACAGGACTGCCATTGCGGGCAACCACGACGCGGTCCGGGCTCCGGCTGTCCAGCACTGCGAGACCGTAGGTGCCGACCACTGAGTGCAACGCCGTGCGAACTGCCTCCTCAAGGTCATCGGTGTCCGCTGCGGCGATGAGGTGAGCGACGATCTCGCTGTCAGTCTGCGAGGCGAACATCGCGCCGCTGGCGGTCAGCCTGTCCCGCAGCTCTTCGGCGTTCTCGATGATCCCGTTGTGCACGACCGCAATTGGCCCGCATAGATGCGGGTGGGCGTTGGCGTCGCTGGGCTCGCCGTGCGTGGCCCACCGCGTGTGCCCGATGCCTGGACTGCCTCTGAACCGGGGCGGAACGTCGGCAGCAAGCTCCGCGACTCGTCCCTTGGCCTTGCGCACCCGAAGGTCGCCGCTGCGGCTAACGACCGCTATCCCGGCCGAGTCGTATCCCCGGTACTCCAGCCTTGCCAGCCCCTCGAGCAGGATCGGGACGCTGTCCCGCCCACCCACGTAGGCAACGATTCCGCACACAACTACTCGCCCCTCACTCGTAGCGGTCTCATCCGTAAACGATCCTGCGCAGCTGCCGCAGCGTCAGCTGTGGCGGCGCATAGCGCCGCAGCGGAATCTCGGCAGCGATCTGCCTGAACACAAGGTCATTCGTGAGTCCGCGTGCCTTTAGTTCCCGGTGGCGCCGACGAACGAACTCCTCCGGCAGTTCACAGAAGTAGCCGAGCACGTCCGCGACCACCCGGCTGGCCTCGGCCTTGCTGAGCGGGCAGGAACCAGTCAGGTAATCTACGAGCTCGCCGGTGAGGTCCTGCTCGGGCACTCCACAATACTCACTTCGGAGTTCCTCATTTGCAAGATTCCTGCCCGAAATCGGGCAGGAATCACGCTTAAGAAGTCTATTCTCGCCTAACAGCCCGCCAACCCTGCTCGCACCGCCGCACGAATCCGTCAGATGCGAGTTGCCCCAGGCAGCGCACAGCGGTGTCCAGATCGACCCCTGCCAGCACAGCTATGCTGGCCGGCCCCCTCCCGCCGCGAGTCGGCACCTGTTCGAGCACGGCGGTCGTAGCCGCGTCAAGGCTGTCGCGTGGCACTGGTGGCCCGCCACGCGGGCCGTTCCGCATCCCCGCGCCGGGGCTAAGGTGCTCGATAACGTCCCCCGCACATGTCACGCACATCGCGCCGTACTCCCGGATCAGTTCGTGACACCCGGCAGACTGCATGGACGTGACCGGGCCAGGAAGGGCCATCACCGGCCGACACAGCTCGCGAGCATGCCTCGCCGTGTTCAGGGCGCCACTGCGTAGGGCAGCCTCGATCACCACAGTGCCGCGACTGAGGGCACCGATGAGCCTGTTCCTAACCAGGAATCCCGGTCTTGTTGGCGCCTGGTCCGGCGGACATTCGCTGATCAGCGCGCCATGGCCGGTTATTCTCTCGAAGAGCTCGGCATGGCCGCGCGGGTAACCGAAGCTAAGGCCGCCAGCCAAGACCGCTACCGTAAGCCCGTCTGATGCGATCGATCCGCGGTGGGCACATGCATCGATCCCATAGGCACCGCCGGATATCACGGTGAAGCCGCCTTGCGCGACTCCCGCGGCAATGTCTACCGCGACGTGCGAGCCATAGGCCGTCGCTGCCCTCGCTCCGACGATGGACACCGAATTCACGCAGGCCAAGCGCAGGTCAACGCTGCCGCGCACCCACAGCAGAAGCGGCCGGGCGTCGCCCAGGTCGTCGAGTTGACTCGGCCACTCAAGATCGCCCGGGCAGACTAGCCGCAGCCCGCTGTCCTGCCACGCAGCGAGCCGAGACACGGTCGGCAACAGGCCAAGGCGAGCCTGCCAGCGCCCGATAGAGGCAGCGAGCGCCCGGCCCTCGGGCTGCCGGATCAGAGCCAGCTGGCCCTGGCTGTCGGTGCCGACCACCGCGGCCAGCACCTCAGCCGGCGGGTTGTACCGTAGCGCCGCGCCCAGCACCAAGTCACCCGGTGTCGCGAGGAAGCTGAGCGACACCCTGGCCCGGCGCTCACTTTCCTGCGCGCCGGTCATGACGACTCCCCCGGCCGGACGCCTAGCCGGCAAGCAATGGCCGGGGAGCAGTGCTGTCCGGTCGTCGATGGTCGATTATTTGTACGATTCATCGTCACCACCTCTGCACTTCACGGTGCCAGAGATGGAGGCCGGCCGGTGGCTACTGGCGGCTGCTGTGGACCAGCGGCAGAATCCCTCCCAGGCTGTGGACAACGAGGCCTTAGTGTCGGGCCCGTCTGATAGCGGTCGTGCCTTTGTCGCGAGACCTTCCGCTCCTGCGGCGGTGGCTAGGCTTCCCACCGGCTAGAAGCCGGCCATCGAATACCTACGGAGGCGGACACCCGTACGGGTTTCTACGTGTCAGGATCCGCCATGTTCTCGGCGGCGTGGCGGTGACGCTCTGATCTGGCCCCACCGGGACGTCCGGACGGCTTGAAATGGCCCCGCCCACCACCACCTACTGGCTTGCGCAGAGCGGGAAGAAGCGATCCGCTGCGAGGCTGCCCGTGGGTCCGCATAGCGGACCCGGCGATGATGTTCCCGCTTTGCATGTAGGTGCGGACATCGGTCATCCCGGCGGCCCGTCAGTGACTCACGCAGCACTGCCATGGGCAGCTTGTGCTGAGGTCCAATCCAAGACCGCGAATCAGGCATAACCAGTCACCCGGCCAGAATGATGCAACCGCCCGTGCCAGCCTGTTACGGTGCTGCCGTGCCAACGCGTTCCGGGCCGCGGCCCACAATGCGTGACCAGCCCTCTACTCAACCGACCCCGCATTCCCGTCGACTGTATGCCCGGTGGTCTCCGGCCCGGAAGCGACCGGGACATCTGCGGCTGGCTGCCGAGGGTGGCCGATCACGACCATCCTCGGGTTAGGCGGACGGTAGCGATCAGGCCCGACCCGGTCTCCGCACGGCCAGGTCGAGGGCTTGGTCGCGAGTCAGCGCCAGGCCTTGGGCATAGGCCCGCTCCACCTGCTCATCGCCCAGGCGCGCGCGCGCTTGGGCGAGGCTGTCGTCACGGTACCGCGCGTCGAATTCTTGCCACGGGCTGCCCCTCCGGTCGGCAAATGCCTGCGCGACGCCGTGCAGCGTGGCTGCCCGTTCCCAATCGCCCGCATCGCCGGTCACGCACGCCAGGTAAAGGCAGGCGGCGGCCAGGCTCAGGTTGTCGCCGGTCCGGCGGCTGATGCGCAGCCCGGCCTCGAAAGTGGACCGCGCGCCATCCAGATCCCCTTCCGCACGCTGGACCAGGCCCAGGTCCAACGTTGCGGTGGTGTGCTCCCACCCGATCTGCCGCGCGGATCGCGCCGCTACTTCCAGGTGAGCCCGGGCAGCGGGGAGATCCTCGGCACTCAGGGCCGCGCAGCCCGCGTTATGTTGCAAGAAGGAGTCGATGAGACGGTCGCCGGATCGCCCGGTACAGGCCATCGCCTCGGTGTACAGCGGCGCGGACCGGGCCGGGTCAATCGTGTCGATGGTCATGAGATACAGCATCAGGCTGCGGCCCAGCAGGACGTCGTCGCTCAGGCGACGGGCGCGCTCGACAGACTCCCGCCCGAACAGCAGCCCTGCATCTAGCTCACCAGCGAAGAAGCATGCGGCTCCCAGCGCTCCGAGGGACTTGATGAGCAGCCGGTCCTCGCCCACGCGGCGGGCGACCGCGACTGCCTGCTCGGCAAGCTGCCGGGCCAGGGGGACGTCGATGAACAAAGCCGCGCGGGCGGCGGTGACCAGTGCCGCGCCGAACAGCGCGGGGTTGACGTCGGCGTCAGGCCGCCGCAGCACCGGCACCAGCAGCCCGAGGGCCTCGTGCTCCCGGGAGCGGGCTCTCCAGTACCGGTCGAGCGCGACGCCCAGGCGCAGCACCACCGAAGTCCCACCCAGGCGGCCGGCCGCGTGCTGGCCTGCGCGGCGCAGGTTGGCCTGATCGGCGTGCAGCCGGTCCAGCCAGCTGCCCTGCTCCGGCCCGGCCAGATGAGTAGCCGCCGACTCGGCGACCGCCAGGAAATGCGCGCAGTGCGCCGCGGCGACCGCGGCGGCCGGATCGTCCCCGGCCTCAACCAGCCGCTCAGCGGCGAACAGCCGGATGGTCTCCAGCAGCCGGTACCGCAGGTCTGCCCCGGCTTGCTCGGCCACCACCAGGCTCTTGTCCACCAGCGACCCGAGCAGGTCGGCGACATCCAGCGCGTCCAGGCCGCCGAACCCGCATACCGCCTCGGCGGCGTCTAGGCCGAAGCCGTCGGCGAACACCGACAGGCGCGCCAGCAGCACCCGCTCGGCGCCGGTCAGCAACGCATACGACCAGCCGACGGCCGCGCGCAGGGTCTGCTGGCGTTCCAGCGCGGTGCGGCTGCCCCCGGTCAGCAGCCGGAACCGCTGGTCCAGCCGGTCATGCAGCTCGGCGAGCGACAGCGAGCGCAGCCGGGCAGCGGCCAGCTCGATGGCCAGCGGCATCCCGTCCAGCCGACGGCAGATCGACACCACCAGCGAGCCGGCCTGCTCGTCAGCCGGCAGGCCGACGCCGTGTGCGCTGGCCCGGTCCGCGAACAGCGCGACCGCATCGGAGGACCCGCCCGCCGCAGGACCAGTGTCGTCAGGTCCGGGCAGCGACAGTGATGGCACCCGGTAAATGGTCTCCCCGCCGATGCCCAGCGGCTCGCGGCTGGTAGCCAGCAGGTGCACTCGCGGGCACCGTCGCAAGATTAGCTCAGCGGTCTTGGCGCAGCCGCCAATGAGGTGCTCGCAGTTGTCCAGCACGATCAGCACGTCCTGGGGCTCCAGCGCATCGAGCAGCGCCTCCAGCGCCGGCCGGCCCGGCGGCGCGGCCAGCCCCAGCGCCTCGGACACCGCCGGCGCCACCGCGTCCTCGTCGGTGGCCGCAGCCAGCTCCACCAGCCAGACCCCATCCCCGGACCCATCCAGCAGCTCGGCGGCCGCCTGCAGCCCCAGCCGGGTCTTGCCCGCCCCGCCGGCCCCGGTCAAGGTCACTAGGCGACAAGACTGCACCAGCGCCCGGACCTCTGAAACCTCCCGCTCACGGCCGATGAAAGTGGACAGCTGGGCAGGCAGATTATTCAGCAACCCCGGGTTACCCAGCGAGCGCAGTGGCGGGAACTCCGCTTGCATGCCCGCCCCGTGCAGCTGGAAAATCCGTTCCGGGTGGCCCAGGTCCTTCAGCCGGTGGCTGCCCAGATCGGTCAGCGCCGCGCCCGGCGGAAGCCAGTCGCGCACTAGCGCCGCCGCAGTCTCCGAAACCAGCACCTGGCCCCCGTAGCCGACCGCTGCCACCCGGGCAGCGCGGTGCACCTCCAAGCCCACCAAGCCCGTGGCCGTGCGCTCCGCTTCACCGCAGTGGACTCCCATCCGTACCCGAACCTGCGCTCCGGCCGGCCAGGCCCGCGCCGTAATGGCCTGCTGCATCTC
>JASHSO010000259.1 GCA_030038715.1 Streptosporangiaceae bacterium | reverse complement strand
CTACAAGCGGGCGTTCACGGCATGCGCAGCGGTGGCCGCGTGTGCGGTGCTCGGCGACCGGCTCGCCGCGCAGGCACCCGGGGTCGCAGCAGCACTGGCCGCCGCGGCCGCTGCGGTGTGGCTGGCCTTGGTGATCCTGCTCCCGCTCCGGCTGGCAGGAACAGGCCGACCTGCGGCCGCCGACGTCAACGGAAGCTGGTACCTGTCGGCAGTCGGCACGCAGGCGCTGGCGATCGCCGCCACATTCCTGCACGCGGACGGAATCCTCCCGGCGCGGCTAGCCTGCTGGGCGGGAACCTCGGCGTGGCTCGCCGGCGTGCTCCTCTACCTCGCCGTCTGCGCCGCGGTGGCGGCCAGGCTCCGGGTCGCGGGCCTTGGGGTAGCCGAGGCTACGGCGCCCTACTGGGTCGCCATGGGCGCAGCCTCAATCTCAGTTCTGGCCGCGGCGCAGTTGCTCCTGGCCGGAGCCGGCCCAGCGACAATCGGTGCCGACCCGCTCAAGACGCTCGCAACGGCGCTCTGGGTCACCGCGACCTGCCTGATCCCGGTGCTTGCCGTGCGCAGCGTGTGGCGGCACGTGCGCGGGTCGGCCGTGCGCTATCGCGCCGACTTGTGGATGGTCGTGTTCCCGGCCGGCATGTACGCGATGGCCAGCATGCAGCTTGGGACCGCCGAGCGGTGGCCGGTTGTCAGGCTGATCGGGACCATCGCGGTATGGCCGGCTACAGCGGCGTGGCTGCTGACGTTCGCCGCGTTGATTGTCAGTCTGCGCGAGCCCGGCGCGGCGGCGCCGGTGCGCGGAGCCAGTTAGGCGGTCACTGCCTTCCCCTTTTGCGCGAACTGCCCGCTGACGATCTTCGTCAGCAAACCGCGCGGAGCACCGCGCACAGGCGGGCAACCGCGGTGCTGAACGCATGCGCGGGCGGCGTCGCGTACCCCAAGACCAGGGCCGGACCAAGATCCTGCTTCCCGGCCCGGCTGTCCGCCAGGCCCTGCAGCGCAAGACCACGGGCGGCTGCCAACGCGATCACGTCCTGCTCCTGGACGCCGGACGGCAGCGCGGCTACGACGTGCAGGCCTGCCGCGAGGCCCGTGACCCGGACCCGGGGAACCTCGCTGGCCAGCGCGCTCACCATCCGGTCGCGCCGCTGCCGGTAGGCGAGCCGCACCCGGCGGACCTGCCTGTCGTACCCACCCGAGGAGATGAACTCGGCCAGTGCGAGCTGGTCGATGCTTCCGCTCAGCCGCAAGGTCGCACGCTTGCGTTCGGTGACTTCGTCGGTCAGCTTGTCGGGCAGTACCAGCCAGCCGAGGCGTAGCCCTGGGGCCAGGCTCTTGCTGGCCGTTCCTGCGTACACCACGTGCTCGGGCGCGAGCGCCTGCAGCGCGCCCACGGCCTGCCGGTCGTAGCGGAACTCGCCGTCGTAGTCGTCCTCGATCACAAGGCCGCCGACGCGGGCAGCCCAGTCTGCGACGTGCCTGCGCCGCGCCGGGGCAAGCGCCATCCCGAGCGGGAACTGGTGCGCCGGCGTGAGCAGCACAGCCCGGACCGCGTCGAGTACTCCGTCACTCACCATCGCGCCGTCGGCATCGACGGGCAGCGTGGCCAGCCGCAGCCCGCGCGCCACAGCGACCTGGCGGTGCGCGACGTGCCCGTACGCCTCGACAGCCAGCTCGCCTGCTCCGCTGGCCGCTAGCACTTCGCACAGCACCTCGAGTCCCTGGGAAAATCCGGCGCACACCACGATCCGGTCCGGGGTGGCCAGCACTCCCCGGGCTCGGGCCAGGTACTCGGCCAGAGCCATCCTGAGCACTTGCATTCCGCGCGGGTCGCCGTAGCCGAGCGAGCGCGCTGGCGCCGCTGCGAGCGCCCGGCGAGCCGCGGCCAGCCAGGCTGCGCGCGGAAACGCCGACAAGTCGGGACTGCCGGGTCGCAGGTCGTAGCGGGCCGGCTGCGCCGCTGGCGGAGCAGCCGGGCGCTCTGCGGCCGGCCAGGAACTGGCCCGCTCCGCCACCCAGGTGCCCGAACCGTGCCGGGCCGCGAGCCAGCCCTCCGCGACAAGCTGACCATAGGCATCTACCACGGTGTTCCGCGCTACGCCAAGATCGAGCGCCAGTGCACGCGACGGCGGGAGCGCGGTCCCGACCGCGAGCCGGCCGGCGCGAACGGCCTCACGCAAGGCCGACTCGAGTGCCGCTCGCGGCCTGCTGCCCTCGACGGCATCGAGGTGCAAGTCGAGACCGGCCGAAGTGGCCCATGTTTCTCGCATGATATTGGATCTTAACTCTGCGCCTCTTCTGGCCATACCCTGCTGGCATGATGTCAACAGCCCAGGCCACGGAGGCCGCACGACCCCGACTCGACTTCGACAAGCACGCACCGAGCTTCTCGCGTGCCATGTCCCATCTGGACCAGGCCGCGACCAAGGAGCTGGACAGCGTCAACCTGGACACTAGGCTGCGCGAACTGATCCGGATCCGGGCGTCGCAGCTCAACGGCTGCGCGTACTGCATCGACATGCACACCAAGGACGCGCGGGCGGCCGGCGAGGATGAGCAGCGACTGTATGCGCTACCGGCCTGGCGGGAGACGCCGTTCTTCTCTGATCGTGAGCGTGCTGCGCTCGGCCTCACCGAGTCCATCACGCTAGCCGCGCGGACCCACGTGCCGCCGCAGGACTTCGCCGATGCCGCGGCGTGCTACGACCAGACCGAACTCGCAGCCATCATCAGCCTGATCGTGACGATCAACGCGTGGAACGCGATCGGGGTCAGCACCCGCGCCTGGATGCCGGGCTCCTATCAGCCCTGACCGTCGTGCTGGGAACGCAACCGCCGGGCCCGCGACCCTGTCACGCCCAGCGCAGCGGCAGCGAGTCGAGGCCGTATATGCCTTCGACGTTGCCGAGCACGGCGGGCCCGCTCGGGGCCAGGCCGGACATTCTCGGCGCCAGGAACGTCAGCGCCTCCTCCAGCTCGGCCCTGGCCAGGTTCGCCCCGAGGCAAAAGTGCGGCCCCGCCCCGAACGTCAGCAGCCGCGCGTCGCGGGGCGCGGAGATGTCGAACTCCTCGCCACGTTCCTGCTGGCGGTTAGCGCGCTCCGCGCTGACGGCCACGATCGTGCCCGCCGGGAAGAGCACTCCCCTGTGCTCGACATCCTGCAGGCAGATCCGAGCGGTGACCGGCGTGATCGGCTCGAACCGCAGCACCTCATCGACGGCCCGGCCGACGAGCTTGGGCTGCTCGCGCAACGCCTCCCACTGATCGGGATGGGCCGCGAACTGGCGCATGGCGTGCGAGAGCTGTGCCTGCGTGGTGTCGACGCCGCCGGCGATGACGTTCAGGACGAGGTTGACGCACTCCGCGTGCGACAGCCGGTCGCCGGCCTCCTCGGCATTGAGCAGCGCGGTCAGCAGGTCGTCGCCGGGCTGGGCCCGCCGCTGCAGCAGCAGGTCCTCGACGTAGTCGTAGACCTCGACTGCTGCCCGTTCGATGTCGGGCACTTGCGTACTCAGCGCCTGGATGTCGAACTGCTTCTGAACGAGGCTCGACCACTGCTGCAGCAGCGGCGCGTCTGCCTGCCGAGCACCGAGGACGGCCGCGATGGTCAGTGCCGGGTAGGGCCGGGAGAACGCCGTGACGAAGTCACAGGAACATTGGTCCGCCAGCGCCTCCCAGAGCTGCTGCAGGAAGCCGCGCATGGCAGGCCGCCACTTGTCCGCGGCCTTTGGGGTGAATGCGCCGCCGACCAGCGACCGCAGTCGCCGGTGGCGGTCGCCTTGCTGGTTGAGTATGTTCGCGTCGATCTGCTCGCGCAGGCGGCCGGTCGTCACGCCGAACAGGTCGGCGATCTCGCGCCCGGGGAACGCCGTGTCCCTCGACCTGAGGAAGAACTCACCGGACTCTCGGTCCAGCACGATGTAGGCGAGCGGCGACCTGGCCAGCCAGCCGTGCTCGCCCCGAGCCGCCTCGGCGAACTTGCGGTGGTAGTTCTCCCCGGTCAGCTCTCCCGCGATGAGGTCTATCTCGGCTAGCTGCAGATCGGACACGATCGTCATGCAGCCACGGTCCTCCACAGCGCTCGTTTCCCGCAAGTCGCGCGAGACCACCGGCAATGCTGGCTTAGGGTCAGGCTGTGATCGGCGCAGCCGCAGACGTTCTCGTCATCGGCGCCGGGGTCATCGGTCTGACCACGGCAGTTCACCTTGCCGAGGCCGGCGTAGCCGTCACTGTCGCGGCGGCCGAGCCGCCGCGACAGACCACCTCGGTCGCGGCCGGGGCCATCTGGGGACCGCATCTAGTCGGGATGGACGACCGGATCGAGCGCTGGGCGCGGGTCACCCGCGAGCACTGGGCAAGCTCGGGCCTCGCCCGGGAGCTAACCGGCGTCGCGGCTAGCCGGGACGAGGGGGCGACACTGCCGGAGTTCGCAACCGCCGCGAGCGGGCTGACCGAGTGCGAGCCGAGCGAGGTTCCCTACGGATACCGATCAGGCTGGCGGCTGACCGCGCCCGTGCTTGCCATGCCCGGTTACCTGGACTACCTGCACGAGCGGTTCGGCCGGGCCGGCGGAACGACCACGTTCCCAGATAAATTCTCCAGCCTGGACGACGCCAGCCGGCGGAACCCGCGCGCCCGGGTCATCGTCAATGCGTCCGGCTGCGGCGCCCGCGACCTGGTGCCTGACTCGGACGTGACGCCGGTCCGCGGCCAGGCCGTGGTGACGAGCAACCCGGGGATCACCGAGTTCTTCGTCGGCGCCGGTGCCGACCCAGCCGACCTGACCTACCTGTTCCCGCACGCCGACACCGTCGTGCTCGGCGGGACGCAGGACGTCGGCAACTGGAGCCGCGAGCCCGATCCGGCGACGGCCGAGCGGATCCTGGCCGCGTGCACGGCTGTCCAGCCGGCCTTGCGCCGGGCGAGGATACTCGGCCACCGGGTCGGCCTGCGGCCCGCACGGCCTCTCGTCAGGCTCGAGGCCGAGCAGGCGGCAGGCGTCACGGTCGTGCACAACTACGGGCACGGCGGAGCCGGCGTGACGCTGTCCTGGGGCTGCGCGCAGGACGCCGCCGCTCTGGCGCTAGCGGCTCTCCGCTGACCGGCTGCCGCCGCCAGCAAGCTCCTGGACGGGGTCAGAACCCGGGGAAGATTGCCCGGAGCTTGTCCAGGATCGCGGGATCTGCCGACACCGACGGCGGTGTGTGCTCGGGGTCGAGCCGCCCGTAGGCGAGCCGCAGTAGCGCCTCTGCGGGCATGCCGACATGCGGGACGTCGTCGGACTCCTGCTCGCCTGGCCAGTCCGTCATGCTGACCGACTCCCCCGATGTCAGGAGGTAGTCGCGAACGGGGTCGGTGGTGCTGATCCGCACCCGCAGCGGCTCTGGCAGCGGCTTGCCCAGGCGAGGTGCCAGGAACCTGGGCACGTTGCCGATGAGCAGCGGAACGGCGTCGGCCTGCAGGGTCGCCTTCGGGTCGGCTATCACTGCCACGTCCCAGGTGTGCATGACATGCTCGCCTAGGCGCATCCTGACCAGACCGACCGCGTCGAGCTGCGTGCCGAAGAAGTCCAGCCGGATGCGGGCAAGCTGGCCGTCGGTGAGCTGCTCGAGCGTTCGCACGTGCCGCTCGTCGGCCTCCAGGCCGTCAGCGGCTTGCGCGTCCGGGGTCTTGGCGTTCCAGACGTCCCACAGCGGCCCGAACGCGTCACGGCTTACCGGCTCGCCCTGGCCGAGCGCTCCCGGCAGCGTCATCAGCGCGATCTCCGCGCCGCTGCCGAGGTGCGACAGCACCTGCGCAGTGGTCCAGTCCCGGCAGTAGGACGGACCGCGTACCTGCTCCGTCGTCATCGGCCGCACCAGGCCAGCCAGCCTGTCGTGCGATTCGCGCAGGGTCTCGATCCACGAGCGGGCGTCGTCCACGGTTACCTCCTCTTGTTTAGGGTGAGCGGCATGGACATTGGTTTCGGCGCGCCGGTATCCGGTGCCTGGGCGACACCGCAGAACCTAGCAGCCTTCGCCACGGCCGCCGAGCGCGCCGGGTACCACTCGCTGTGGACGTTCCAGCGGCTGCTCGTGCCATCCGGCTCTGGCATGGACCCGGTGTATCACAGTGTGCTCGACCCGATGGCCGCGCTGTCTTTCGCGGCCGCGGTGACCAGCAGCGTCCGGCTCGGCGTGGCCGTGGTGAACCTGCCGTTCGTCTCCCCGGGCTACCTGGCCAAGCAGGCCGCGTCACTGGACGTGGTCCGGCGGGCGGCACGACCTCGGGCTCGGCATCGGGTGGATGCCACAGGAGTTCGCGCTGACGCGGCCTGGCTCGGTGAACGGGGTATCACCGAGGTGTTCTACGACCTCAACTGGGACCCGCTGGTCGGCGCACCCGACGCGGACCCGCAGGCCGCGGTGGCCAGGGCCGAGGAGATCCTGCACGAACTCGCGCCAGCAGCAACGTAACGGAGGTAACGCGGTGAAGGCTGTCCGTTTCACAGAGTACGGAAGCGAGGACGTTCTTCAGGTCGTCGA
>JASHSO010000023.1 GCA_030038715.1 Streptosporangiaceae bacterium | reverse complement strand
GGCGGCGGCGCCGATGCTCATGAGGTTGAAGGTGCCGATCAGGTTGACGTCGATGACCTTCTGGAACGTGGCCCGATCGTGCGGCGAGCCGTCGCGGCCGACGGTCCGCTGCGCCCACCCGATCCCCGCGCAGTTGACGACCACACGCAGCGGATGCCCAGCCGAAGTCGCGGCTTCCACCGCCGCGCGGACCGACTCGGTGTCACTGACGTCGGTCTTGACGAAGATCCCGTCGATCTCCTTGGCCAGCGCCTGCCCGCGCTCGGAGTTGAGGTCGGCGACGACAACCTTGCTCCCGGCGGCGGCTAGCTCCCGGACGGTGGCCTCACCGAGGCCGCTCGCCCCACCGGACACGATCGCGGCTGTTCCGTTCAGTTCCATGGCCGGGAGCATACTGGCCAACCAGCATGCCTTCCGAGCGGGGTTCGGACCGTGCTCTGCGGCTCGCCGCCCGGACCGTGCCCCTGCGGCCCGCCGCCAACTTCGCATGGCACGTCGCCACCATGTGTAAACGCTGATCGCATCAGTTGACGGC
This sequence comes from Streptosporangiaceae bacterium, assembly GCA_030038715.1. Taxonomy (GTDB): domain Bacteria; phylum Actinomycetota; class Actinomycetes; order Streptosporangiales; family Streptosporangiaceae; genus JAJYUU01. The sequence continues at coordinate 4,856 of JASHSO010000023.1, read as the reverse complement.
GTTAATTCCGTGTTGCATACTGGGGTTTCCGTGTGTCACGGGAATGTCAGAGGCACGGCGTAGCTTGTCAGCCGAGTGGCCGGTATGCGTCCGGCCGCCGCGTAGCAGCAGGAGTGGACAGCCTCATGGTCACATCATCCAGGCAGCGGAGCCCGAACCCGTGGGCGATCCTGATCGTGGTGTCGCTCGGGTTCTTCATGACCCTGCTCGACCTGACGATCGTGAACATTGCGATCCCGAACATGATCACGAAGTTGCACGCTTCGCTGGACGACATTCTGTGGGTGATCAACGCCTATGCCCTAGTGCTGGCGGTGCTGCTCATCACGGCCGGGCGGCTTGGCGACCTAATCGGCCAGCGCAGGATGTTCTTTGCCGGAGTCGCCCTGTTCACCGTGGCCTCCGCCGCCTGCGGCGTGGCTCCGTCACCCGGTTACCTCATCGCCTTCCGGGCCGTGCAGGGGATCGGTGCAGCTGTGCTGATGCCCCAGACCCTGGCCATCCTTACCATGGTCTTCCCGCCTGAACGGCGCGGCGCCGCATTCGGCGTCTGGGGTGCGGTCGCCGGCGTGGCCACGGTAGCGGGTCCGACGCTGGGCGGGCTGCTGGTATCGGCATTCGACTGGCGGTACATCTTCTACATCAATGTGCCGGTCGGAATTCTCGTGCTGATCCTGACCGTGCTCCTCATCCCGGACCTGCGTACCGGCCGCAGGCACAGCTTCGACATCAGCGGCGTTGTCGTGGGGAGCCTGGCGCTGCTGGCGATCTGCTACGCACTCGTCGAGGGACAGAAGTACAACTGGGGCACGATCACCGGATTCATATCGATCCCCTTGCTGTTCGGCGTGGGAGCGGTGCTGCTTGGGCTCTTCCTGTACCTGCAAGCCAAGCGCCAGGACGGCGAGCCGCTTGTGCCGTTCTCGCTGTTCAAGGACAGGAACTACTCGCTGATGAACCTGGTGGTGTGCTTCATCGCGATCGGAATGCTCGGGATTTTCCTGCCCTTCACCATCTACCTGCAGTCGGTGCTCGGCTTCGCCGCGCTGAAGGCAGGACTCACCATGGCGCCGGCGTCCTTGGTGTCGATGTTCGTCGCGCCGGTCGCCGGGCGGATGTCCGACCGGTTCGGCGGCAAGTACATCCTGATGGTCGGCCTGCTGCTGTTCGCCGTCGGCATGGGTGCGATCGCGCTGATCGCGCAGACCGACTCGGCCTGGTACGACTTCCTCGCGCCGGAGTTCGTGGCAGGAATCGGCATCGGCTGCACGTTCGCCCCGATGACGACGGTGGCCATGCGCAATGTGAGTCCGATGATGGCCGGTGCGGCCTCGGGCTTCTTCAATACGACTCGCCAGATCGGGACCGTGATCGGCACCGCGGGAGTCGGCGCCCTGCTGCAGAACCGGCTCATCGCGGGGTTTACCAGCCAGGTACAACAGCGCGCGGGGCACCTTCCCGCGGCCGCGCGAGACAAGCTGGTCGCGGGCTTCCAGGCCGCCGCGAAGGGCGGGCTCGAGGTCGGCTCAGGCCAGCGGACGTCCGGGCTGGCGGGCGAGATCTTCACGCATGGCTTCCTGCAGGCCATGCGGCCCACCGTGCTGGTTCCAGTCTTGTTCCTGGTAGCTGGATCCGTCAGCTGCCTATTCATCTCGACGCGGCCCCAGCCGCCCGACGGTCAGCCAGCCGCCGAGATCAGCGAGCCGAGTACAGCGGCCACCGCGGGCTGACCGCCACGAGCACGGGCGGGCCGCATAAGACCTACGTCACTGTCGCCATGTCGGACGGAGCGAGGCGAAGGTCAGCGCCCGACTCCCACGGCTCGGCCGGACCGCGCTCGAACGGGAACCGGTCGGCGAACGCGGGCCGCAGATCCGACAGCCAGGTGGCGGTGGGATCGAAATGGGCGAAGAACGGCCTGCCGACCAGCGAGGGATCCCGCGCCTGGATCATGTGCAGGACGAAGACCCGCTGCCCGGCGACCTGCGCCACTCCGTCGATGCACACCTTGCCGGGCGTTGCCGACATAGACGGACCACGCACCGTCCGGCACAGGCCCGACACGCTGCTGTAGGCGTCCCGGAAAATCTCGGCTGCGCGGGCAAGCGGGACAGCGAAGTAGCCCTGCGGACCGGTGTCGCGCTCTACAAACATGTAGTACGGCACCAGCCCGAGCCTGAGCTGGCCTCGCCACATCGACGACCACGTACGCGAGTCGTCGTTGATAGTCCTGATCAAGGGTGCCTGGGTACGGATCACCGCGCCGGTGGAGCGGATCCTGGCGACAGCCGCGGTAACAGGCTCGGGCGCAAGCTCGCGCGGGTGCGTGAAATGCGCCATCACGGCCAGCGTCTTCCCCGCGCCCACAACCTCCTCGAACAGCTTGAGCGTGTCGTCGGCGTCGGGGTCGGTCAGGAAGCGCTGCGGCCAGTAGGCCAGCGACTTGGTGCCGATCCTGATCGACTCGACGTGCTCAAGCCGCCGGCCGAGCAGCGGCTCGACGTACCGGCGCAGCACCGCAGCATTCATGATCATCGGATCTCCGCCGGTGATCAGCACACTGGTGACCTCGGGATGGGACTCCAGGTATGCCGTCACCCTGGCGGTGTCATCGGTCGCCATCTTCAGGCCGGGCTCCCCGACGAACTGGGCCCAGCGGAAGCAGTACGTGCAATAGGCGTGGCAAGTCTGTCCCTGCCTGGGGAAGACCAGCACGGTCTCCGGGTACTTGTGCTGAACCCCGGGCAGCGGCTCGTCGGCCAGTTCGGGCACGTTCAGGACCAGTTGGCCGGCCGGATGCGGGTTGAGCCGCATTCGGATCGAGTGCGCAGCAGCCTGGATCTCCTGCTCCGGCGCACCGCGCGCGAGCATGGCGGCGAGCGGAGCGACGTCCTCCGCAGGCAGCATGTCGGCTTGCGGGAACACCAGCCGATACATGGGGTCATCGGGGCCTGCGCTCCAGTCGATCAGCGACTCCAGCACGTAATCGTTGGTGCGGAACGGCAGTACCGTCGCGACGGCCCGGACCGCCAGCCGCTCAGACTCGCTAAGCCCGGCCCTGGCCGTCAGCCAGTCGAGGTGCCTTGAGGAGTAGGCGCGGAACCCGCGGCTCTGCGCGGGGATGACAGGAGAAAACTGCTGAACAGTCATGCAACTCCCTCCGGCCGCCGCCGAACTGCGGGGCCTTGGTTTTGCGCATGAGCTCCCCATCATGCCGTCCGCTGATGTTCGCTCCTTTGGTCCGCTAGTCAGACGCGTCCACAGCCGCCGGCGACGCATACAGCGACCAGTCAAGGAGGTTACGATTACGAAACGCTCGGGACTGGCTCATGGTTGCCTCCAATCTCAGCGAGCGCTGGGGTCACAGATCTACCCGGAATCCGCCGTCTAAACGTGTATGCGGGCTACGAGGTGATTGCGCCAGGGCACCAGCCCCGCTACCAGAATCGAGTTCACTCAGGCCGATAGGCTGGTGAAATGACCGATCCCGAGGCAGCGCTCGCGCAGGCCGTCCAAGAGGCGCTGGCGGCCGAGTTCGGTGCGGACTACCGAGTGACTGACCCACTCATCAGGCCGTCGAGCTTCGCCGACTACCAGTCCAACGCAGCCATGTCGCTGGCCCGGCAGCTTCGCATGCCGGCGCGCGACATAGCCTCGCGAGTCGCGGCCAAGCTAAGCGGCACTGACATGGTCAGCGCGGCCGAGGCGAGCGGGCCGGGGTTCGTCAACATCACCCTGACCGACACGTGGATTGCCGCACAGGCGACCGCGCAGCTGGCCGATCCGAGGCTTGGCGTACCCGTGGAGCCCGCCGACGTCGTGGTCGTGGACTACTCCGGCCCGAACGTGGCAAAGGAACTGCATGCCGGCCACCTGCGGGCTACTGCGGTCGGCGATGCCGTCGTGCGGGTGCTTGATCACCTAGGGCACAGCGTTGTCCGCGCTGCTCACCTGGGTGATTGGGGGACTCAGTTCGGCATGCTCATCGAGCACGCGCTCCATGTCGGCGAGGAAGAAACCTACAAGCAGCTGGTGGCCGGCGAGTTCACCGCCTTCTACCAGGCAGCGCGGGAGAAGTTCGACGCGGACCCGGCGTTCGCCGACAGGTCCCGCGAGCGCGTCGTGCTGCTCCAGTCCGGCGACGAGCAGTCGCTGCGGCTTTGGCAGTTGCTGGTCGACGACTCGATGGAGTACCTGCGGGCGATTTACTCTCGGCTCGGCATCTTGCTGACCTCCGAGGCCGACATGGACCCGGAGAGCTTCTACAACCCGATGCTGCCCGACGTCTGCGCCGAGCTGGAGGCATCCGGCGTCGCCGTGCTGAGCGACGGCGCGCTGTGCGCGTTCCCGCCCGGTTTCACCGGCCGCGACGGCAGGCCGCTGCCGATCATCCTGCGCAAGAGCAACGGCGGTTACGGGTATGGCACAACCGACGTCGCCGCGATCAGATACAGGCTGCGGGACCTCGGCGCGCGCCGCATCATCTACGTGGTCGGGTCCGAGCAGAGCCTGCACCTGGCGATGGTCTTCGCCGTCGCCAGGCAGGCCGGCTGGCTGACCGACAAGGCCAGCGCAGAGCATGCCGTCGTCGGCCTGATGACTGCGAAGGGCGGTCACCGGCTGCAAACCAGGACCGGTGAGCAGGTCAAGCTGGTCACGCTGATGGACGAGGCCGTCGACCGGGCCGAAGCCGTGATTGCCGACAGGTACGCCGACCGGCAGCAGCGGGCGCAGATCGCAGAAGCCGTCGGGATCGGCGCGCTCAAGTACGGCGACCTGTCGGTTGCGCGCGACTCCAGCTACGCGCTGGACTTCGACCGGATGCTGGCGCTCACCGGCAACACCGGGCCCTACCT
>JASHSO010000258.1 GCA_030038715.1 Streptosporangiaceae bacterium | reverse complement strand
GCGCCACCTGGATGCCCGCAACGGCCTGAGCCGCGTTCCAGTAGCTTCCGAACGCCTCAGGGCTGACCTGGAGGTGAAACTGTACGCTCGTACACGCGGCCTCAGGCATGATCGTGTCAACGTGCGTGAGCAGCCGCTCCGACCCCTCGATGCTGATCCGCATCTCCTCGCCACGGGCAGCGATCATCTGTTCGTTCAGCAGCCGGTAGCGCGGGTTGGCCGACATGGCGTCGGTGGTGACATCTGCCTGGCGCAGCGTCGGCAGGATGCCGACCATTACCAGTCGGGTGCCCGTCTCAAGAGCACGACCTGAGGCATGGCGCAGCTTTTCCAGTACGTCGTACTCAAGCTGGCTGAAGGCATCACCAGTGAGTTGCTGCGGCGGCACGTTAATTTCCAGGTTGAATCGGCCTAGCTCACTGGCCCAGATCGGATCGGCGATGGCCGCGAGCACCGTCGTGCTCTTCATGGCGGGTAGCCCGGCCTCGTCGACCAGGTTCAGTTCCATCTCGATCCCGACCTGCCAGGGCTCGGCGTCGAACCTGCACTCGCGCAGCATCCGAGCAAACACATCCAGGCAGAGCCGTACCTTCTCGCGGTACGCGCGCCGGTCCTGCTGGCTGACCGTCATGGGCGGGACATCCCTGCCCATTGATCCCTCCAACAAAGCAACAGGGCGGGGGTCTGCGTACCACATTCGCACGGAACGAGGCGGCTGGCCAGAACGCGGTCTTTCGGACAAACGGCAAGACAGGCGACCGCAGGGACAGCGAGCTCGCGGACTGCTGACTAATAACATGATTTATGATCTTTTGATATGCAATTACGACGTGCCGGCTGACCGAATTAGGGTCGGTGCGCTCGTCTAGCCAACCAGTGCGGTGGCCATCCGCTGGACAGCGTCCTCGAGCAGCTCCGGTGAGGTGCCGATGTTCAGCCTGGCGAAGCCGCGGCCCTGGCTGCCAAAGCCCGCCCCCGGACTCAGTGCGACACTTCCGCGTTCGAGGAACTCTGCTGCGGGGTCGTCGCCCAGCCCAAGCTGACGGCAGTCCAGCCAGGCCAGGAAGCTGGCCTGCGGCTGCCGGTAGCGCACTCCCGGCAGGTGCCTGGCCAGCAATTCGGTCAGCAGCCGTGCATTGGCGTCTATCTGCGCGACAGCGGCATCGAGCCAGCCCAGCGAGCTGCGCAGCGCTGCCACGGATGCGTGCACGCCCAGATGCGAGGCGAGCAGTGCGTCCCAGCGTTCAGCCAGCACTCCCGCTGACCGGCTGCTAGCAGCCACGGCGATGCCGCACTTCAAGCCCGGTATGTTCCAGCCCTTGGAGGCAGATGTAAAGACGATCGCACGCCGGGCGGCCGGATGGTCGATCGTCTGGAACGAGACGTGCCGTGCGCCAGGCAGCACGAGCGGAGCGTGGATCTCATCGACCAGGATGGGCACCCTGCGCCGGTCGCACAGCTCGGCAACCTCGGTCAGCAGCTCGGCAGACCAGACGCGGCCCACCGGGTTGTGCGGGTTGCAGAGCAGGTACGCGCCTACTTCCGGCCGGCTCAGCACATTGTCCAGGACATCCAGGTCCAGCTCGTAGCTACCGTCCTGGCCGGCCAGCAGCGGTGCCTCGACCACGCGCCTGCCCGCCAGCTCAAGGCGGAAGAAGAACGGGGCGTAGACGGGCGGGTTGATCACGACCCCGGCGCCCGGCCTAGTGATCGCCTGCACGACCTCGGCGATGCCGGTCATCACGTCGGGAATCGGAAAGACCAGGCCGGGGTCGGGCGACCAGCCGAGCCGTTCCTCGCCGAACTCCGCGAATGCGTCGCCAAGGTCGCCCTTGTACGGGTAGCCGAGATCGCCACGGTCAAGCGCCGACCTGATAGCGTCCTTGATCTGCTCGGCAGGATCGAAATCCATCTCGGCCACGAATGCCGGCAGCACGTGCGGCGGGTAGGTCCGCCACTTGTGGCTAGTACGGTTGCGCCGCAGGTTTTCCAGCGAGCAGTCCCCCAGGATTGGATCCACCCTGCGGATCGTAGCCTGACGCCGCGATCCGGCTATAACGGCCAGCCTGCGCGGCACTGACCGCTCGAGCCACGGCGAGGGCGCGCCGGGTCTGGCCAGTCTCAGGCCAGTCCGTTGTCACGGAGGTCGCCGGTCAGGTACCGGTCGATCCCTGGGCCGATCGCGGCGGCAAGCTCGTCTGCGCTGGCCGCAGCCAGCGGCCCGAACTTGAGCATGTAACGGGCGAGCGCGAGGCCGAGCATCTGGCTTGCTATGAGTGCCGCGCGGAACGCGGTCTCCCCCGCGTCGCTGCCACCGGCCGCGCTGGCCACCGAGCGAAGGACGGTCTCGGCCACGAACTCCCGGAGCATCGCGGCCGCGCGTTCGCTTGTCAGCGCGGAACGCAGCAAGCCCTGGAACGCCTCCCGCACGCCGGGGCTCTCCCATGCTGCGAGCGCCGATCGCACCATGTGCGAGCCAAGCGGCTCTCCGGGCTCGCGTGACTCGTCAGCAAGCGCCGCCCTGATCGTCTCGCTTGGGATAAGGGGAAACTGCATCGCCGCGGCGAACAGCCGCTCCTTGCTGCCGTAAAAGTGGTGCACGAGCGCCGGGTCCACGCCAGCCGCCGCGGCGATCGCCCTGATGGTCGCTCCGTCATAGCCATGGTCGGCGAACTGGCCGCGGGCCGACTCGAGTATCGCATCGCGAGTGCCGCTGTCGCCTGCCCGGCGGCCAGTGCGCCCCAGGCTCCCCCTGCTGTCCCGCGCTGTCATGCGTCCACCTGTTCGTGCTCGCTGTGCAGGGTCAGCTCGAAGAACCGCTCCGCCAAGGTTGCGCGCGCTTCGGTCACCCGGAAGTCTCCCGTGGACTGGCCCGCCAGGGCGGTACTAACCTGCGCTGGCGTGGCGCCAGGCACACGCAGCGTTCGCCCGGCCAGTGCGACCGGCAGCCCGGCGTCAGCGAGCTGCCGAAACGTCACGGGCCACGAAGCCGCCTCGACGACTGTCACCCGATCCCCGCCAACAATCTGCTCGGCCGTCCCGTCCGCCACCACCACGCCGTCAGCCATGATGACCAGTCGGTCGCACTCCTCGGCCTCCTCCATGTAGTGCGTAGAGACAAGGACTCCGGCGCCAGCTCTGGCCGCTCCGGTGATGGTCTCCCACAACCGTGCCCTGCCGAGCGGATCGACTCCGGAGGTCGGCTCATCGAGGATCAGGAGTTCGGGCTGGTGCGACAGGGCCTGCGCGAACGCGGCGCGTCGCTGCAACCCGAGCGGCAGTCTGCCAACCGGCACGTCCGCGCGACTGGCAAAATCCGGCGGCAGGGCGGCCGGGTCGCTGCCGAACACCGCCGCGGTGAACTCGAGGTTTTCCGCCGCCGTCAGGTCCTCGTACAGCCCGAGGCCCTGCGGGACGTAGCCGATGCGGCGTCGTGTCCTCCTGCTCGGCGCCTCGCCGAGCAGGGCTACCACGCCGGCCCAGGGGTGAACCAGTCCAAGCAGCAAGCGGATCAGCGTCGTCTTGCCGGCACCGTTGGCGCCAAGCAGGCCGACGACCTCGCCGGGCATGACCCGGAGACTTACCTCACGCACGGCCGTGAACTGGCCGAAGCGGCACGTGACCGCGTCGCACTCGGCCAATGGCGCGTGCCGGATCGCCGTCACGGCCCGGGCTGTCGCAGTTCCGACGGCTGCGGCAGCGGGAACCTCGGCAGGCGTCGAGTACGGCCTCGCGGTCGGCGATGCCGCCGGCGGCATCGCCGGGGCCGCCTTCGTCTGACCGCGCGCCGCCGCACCCTCGCCCGTTAGTTCAAGCTCGCGCGCCAGCGCGGCCACTGTCACGGCGTCTTGCAGGTCCGGCTTGACCAGTTCACCGGCCGGCTCCACGGCTCCCGGCGGGCTCCAGATACGCCAGGCTGTGCCACGCCGCCATGACAGGCGCCCGGCGAGACCGGCAGGACGCATGTTCGCCGTCAGCACGGACCCGGGCGTAGCCGTCACGATCTCGTCTGGCGTGCCGATCGCCAACTGCCGCCCGCCATCGAGCACGAGCACCGCCGCGGCCCGTTGCGCGTCCTCGAGATACGTGGTGGCCAGCACAACAGCGGTGCCGCTCGCCGCGGCGTCTGCTATCAGGAACCACAGGCCGGATCTGGATACCGGATCGACGCCCGTGGTCGGCTCGTCAAGGACGAGCAGGTCCGGCTTGTGCAGCATGGCCGCGATCACGCCGAGCTTCTGGCGCATGCCGCCCGATAGCTGCCCAGCGAGCCGCTCTCGAGCGTCCGTCAGCCCGGCGCGCTCGATGAGCTCGCCGGCCTGCATCCGGGCAGCAGCCCAGGGCATGCCATAAGCGGCGGCACGGAATGCCAGGTTCTCCGTCACGGTGAGGTCCGGATAGACACCTGAGCCCGCCGGAAGGTAGCCGGTCCGCGCTGGTCCCGGGCCTGTTACCTGACCCGACGATGGTGTGACCGCACCGACCAGACAGCGCAGCAGGCTGGTCTTGCCAGCCCCGTCCCCGCCGACGACCGCAGTTACCCGGCCGGGCACCGCGGCGACCGTGACGTCGTGGAGAGCAAGAACCTGGTCATACCTGACGCTGATCGCCGCGGCACCCCACATGCCGTCGGCCATCACGCTTGCTGCCCGCCCTGTGCGTAGCTGCCGCGGGCCCGGGCGCCGGTCCAGCGCGGTCGCCGACTGCCGCCCGGTGCGGGCGCGAGATAGCTGCTGAACCGCCGGATGGCCAGCGTCACCACCAGCAGGCCGAGCAGCGCGAGCAACGTGAACGGCTGCCACAGCGCGCCGATGGGCTCGGCTCGCAACATGACACCACGGGATATCTCGTTGAAGTAAGTGAGCGGGAGTAGGTAGGAGATCCACCGGACACCAGCCGCGATCGACGACAGCGGGAAGATCAGGCCCGATAGCAGCACCTGGGGCAGCATCGTCATGATGGCGAGCTGAATCGCCTGGCCCTGGTTCTGCGACACAGTACTGATCAGCACCCCGAGGCCAAGTGTGACGAACAAGAAGAGCACCGCGCCAAGCGCGAACACCGCTCCCGAACCGCGGAAGGGCACGCCGAAGACCGCGATTCCGACGCCGAGCACGATCGCCAGGTCCACGGCGGCGACGGCGAAGTACGGCACGATCTTCCCCAGGAAGACGTCCCTTGGCCGCAGCGGCATGACGGCAAGCTGTTCCAGAGTGCCGGACTGGCGTTCCCTGACGACGCCGAGGCTGGTGACCGTCGTGCCGATGAATACCAGGACCACGCCCGCGAGGCCCGGGATCATGACGTCCGACGTCTTCAGCGTCGGATTGTACAAGATCGTGACCTGTGGCCGCCCGGCGTTAGCCGCGGTGCCGAGCTTGGACAGTGCGGTCAGGGTCGCCTGGGCGGTGAAAAGCTGGCTGCCGTCGATGAGCACGACCGGCCGCTTCCCCCCGGTGACCACGGCGACCGCCGCTTGCCCGTCGCGCAGCTGATCCTGCGCCCAGCCGCGGCCTTCGGCTGGCTGAGTACCGATCACGTCAAAGGGCCTCGGCAGCAGCTTTGCGACGGCCGCGGCCTGTGGGCCAGCCGCTACGACCGGGATGGAGGTCACGTCAAAGCTCGCGGCGTAGCCGAGCACGATCAGCAGGATGACCGGCATCGCGATCATCATGGCCAGCGTTCGCCGGTCCCGCCGCAGTTGGCGGAATTCCTTCATGATCATCGCCCACATGTGCGTCCTCCGGAGCCGAAGTCATCGTCTGTTGAATTCTACGCTTGTTGAATTCAATCGGTCAACCCTGCCGCGACCGAGCCTGCTGGTCCTGAGACGGCCCGTCTTCCTCGGCGCCTTCGTGATCACCGCCAGTGGCAAGATAGGAGCATGCTCACCGTGCGACACGCGGGGCGCTGGACGCTGGAGGACCGGTTCGACTCGAGCTGGCACTACCTGGCCGTCGAGGTCCCGCGGGGCTCATGCGGTCTGCGAGCCGAGCTCGAGTATGAGCGCTCCGACGCCGTCATCGACCTAGGGTGCATCGGCCCGGCCGGGTTCCGCGGCTGGTCAGGCGGCGCGCGGCGGTCTTTCGTCATCACGCCCGACAGCGCAACTCCTGGCTACCTGCCAGGCGACCTCGAAGAGGGCAGCTGGCAGGTGATGATCGGACTGCACCGGGTACCGTACGGTGGCACCAGCTATCGGCTCGGCGTCGAGATCTCGAGCACGCCTGGCGGATTAGCGGCGCCCGAGCCGACGGCGCCGTTGCCTCCGCCATCCGTCCGCCCGACGCCGCGTATCCTCCCGGCTAGTCCCGGTCGCCAGTGGCTGGCGGGCGACTTGCATACCCACACGGTGCACTCCGACGGAGCGATGACGGTACCGGAACTTGCCCGGTTCGCCGCGGGGCGCGGCTTGGACTTCCTGGCCGTGACAGATCACAACACGACCAGTCACCATGCCGAGCTTCCCGCCGCCGCCGCGCGGCACGGCATCGTGCTGATTCCGGGCCAGGAGGTCACGACGCAGTTCGGCCATGCCAATGCGCTCGGTGACGTCGGTTGGGTCGACTTCCGCGAGCCGCCGGACAGGTGGCTCGAGACCTGCGAGCGGGCAGGCGGGCTGATGTCGGTGAACCATCCGATCGGTGGCGAGCTCAGCTGGGTGGCACCGATGAGCCGACGACCTCCGCTGGTCGAGGTGTGGCACTGGAGCTGGCTGGATGCTCGGTGGACAACTCCGATCGCCTGGTGGCTTGCGTGGAACTCAGCGGCAGTGCCCGTCGGCGGCAGCGACTGGCACAAACCGGGAAACGACGCCCCGCCAGGCTCGCCCACCACGTGGGTCGAGGCTGAGGCGGCTGAGCCCGCGGCGGTGCTGGCGGCCATAGCCGCGGGTCGCGCCGCCATCACCGCGGACCGCGACGGCCCTGCACTGCTCCGGGTCGGCGGCGAACTCGTCGCCTGCGACGCCGACGGGCTCGTCCTAGCCGGCCCGAACGGCCCCAAGGCCCGCGTGAGCGGGCCGCTGGCCGCCTTCCCCGCGGCCGACGGTTACCACCGCCTCCTTGACCCGGCCGGCGCGACGCTGGCGCTGACTGGCTAGCGGCTAGCTGGCTGGCGACGCGCCGAGCACGATGACCGGCTCAGAACGTGACGGCCTGCCAGGTAGCGCCCGCGTTCTTGGTCAGGAACATGCGGCTGCCGAGCGCAGGCCTGCCCTCCACGGCGACGCCCTGCGTCGCGGTGGTGAAGCCGAAGTCGCTCCATCCCTTTCCGCCATCGGCAAGCCACAGCCGCTGGTGCCAGCTGCGTCCGCCGTTGGTGCTGACGTACAGCCAGGTTGCGCCGGAGGACGTGGCGACGAACAGGTGCGCCGGCGTCGGCTCGGCCAGCAGGCCGCCGTCGCCGCCCAGTGGTACGTCGCCCACCCTCGTGAAGTGAATCCCGCCGTCGCTCGATGAGTACAGCAGCTTCAGCGTGCTTCCCATCGCCGGGTCGCCGACGCACAGCAGCGTGATCTGGCGCGAGCTGTAGGCACCGACGCTGACGGGCACCAGGTACCTGGGGCAGGTGACACTGTCCTGGACCCAGCCCGAACCGGTCTGGCTTGAGTACAGTCGGCTGCCGAGGATGATCCAGGCCGCCGTGCCGTGCAGTGTGATCATCCCAAGCTCCCCGCCAGTGCTAACCGCGGGCAGCCCGGGAACCCGACGCCACGAGTCAGTGTGGGCCGGGCTCCGGTATATAGCCAGGTGACCAGACGTATAGCTGGCCGCGTAGACGACGCCAGCGGACGCTTCAAGATCGACGATGTAGCCCGGCACCTGGCGCACCCGATGCCAGCTCGCCCCGCCGTTGTGAGTTGCCCACAGCTGCGAGCCAAAAGCGAATCCGTCGAGCTGGTCGGCGAACCGCAGCCGCACCAGTCCGGCGCTGCTGTCGTAGCTGGCTAGCTTGAACGCCGGCGCAGGGATGCCAACCCAGGTCTTGCCGCCGTCAGTCGTCCGTACCACGGAGGTGCACGGGGCGTGCGCGCACGGCGCGGTGCCGAGAACCCAGCCGTCGCTGGCCGACACGAACGTCACAGAAGCCGGCTCGAAGCCCCGCGGGACCGGGCCGGCCGCCGGGCCCGGTGCGGTTCCGGCCACTGCAGTTCCGGCCGCTAGCGTGCCACTAGACGCGGCTATCAGTGCGGCGACGGCCGCCGTCAACCATCGGCTGAGCTTCATCCTTGGTCCTGCCTTAGCTCGCGCTTCAAGCGACGAAATTCGCGCCGCTCGCAACTAAGACAGCTTGGCGGCTACTTCGGTTGGCCGACTCGTTCGCGTGCCGCCAGGCAGCCGCCAGCCGGGAAGCCGGCGCGCGCCGAGTGCCACGCCGAAAGCCACCACGGTCTGGACGGCCAGCACCGCCACGAAGCCGACGCGCACGCCCACGCCGTCACCGGCCAGTGACAGGAACATGCCGCCGAGCGTCGCCACGCCCAGGGCCAGCGCGGTCTGCTGGGTCGTTGTGAGTACTCCGCTGCCGGCGCCGGCCGAGGCCGCTGGCACCTCGGACAGCACGACGCCGAAAAGCGGGCTCATGATCAGGCCCTGCCCCAACCCGGCCACCGCCATCGCCGGGGCCAGCGCGAGCAACGAGACGGCGGGCCAACAGACGTACACCGTGACCCCGAGGATGATCAGGCCGATGGCCTGCAGCAGACCGCCTACGACGAGCACCCGGGTGCCGAACCTGGCCAGCAGCCTGGACGTCGACAGCGACGCCGACAAGAACGCGATCCCCATCGGCACCAGCCCGGCACCGGCCATCAGCGCGCTGTCGTGCAGGCCCTGCTGCACCAGCAGCGCATAGCAGAACATGAACGCCCCGAATCCGCCGAAGAACGGCAGGGCAAGCAGTAGCCCGCGCCGCATGCTCGCGTGCCGCAGCAAGCTGGGCGGCACCAGCGGGACGAGGCCCGCGCGCTCTGACCTGACCTCCACGGCCATGAAGGCTGCCGCGACAGCCGGGACGACGGCCAGCAGCGCAACCGTCCAGGCCGGCCAGCCAAGGCTGCGGCCTTCGGTCAGGGGCACGAGCACGGCCAGCACCGTCAGGCCGAGCAGGACGGTACCCGGCGCGTCCACTGGCGCCGGGTTACCGTGCCGGGTGTCCGGGACATAGCGGCTGGCCAGCACCAGCCCGGCGAGCCCGATAGGCACGTTGACCAGGAAGATCGGGCGCCAGCCCAGACCGTCGATGTTCGACGACACCAGCAGCCCGCCCAGGACCTGGCCGAGCACGGCGGCCAGGCCGCCAGCCGCACCGTACCGGCCGAGCGCGCGCGCCCGGCGCTCGCCCGAGGTGGCCGCCTGGATGGTGGCCAGCACCTGGGGCACCATCATGGCCGCCGACGCGCCCTGCGCTATCCGGCAGCCGACGAGCACTAGCGCCGTGGGCGCCAGCCCGCAGGCCAGCGATGTGGCAGTAAACGCGGCCATGCCGAGCATGAACAGGCGCTTGCGGCCCACGCTGTCGCCGAGACGGCCGCCGAGCACCAGCAGTAGCGCGTATGCGGTCGCGTAGCCGGAGACGACAAGCTCCAGCAGGGCCTGGCTGGCGTGCAGGTCAGCGTCGATGGTTGGCAGGGCCACGTTCACGATGAAGAAGTCGATCAT
>JASHSO010000257.1 GCA_030038715.1 Streptosporangiaceae bacterium | reverse complement strand
TTCGTGGACGGCTGCTTCTGGCACTGTTGCCCCGATCACGGCAGCAAGCCGGCCAACAACAGCTGGTACTGGGAGCCGAAGCTGGCCAGGAACGTGGCCCGGGACCGGGCCGCGGACGCGGCGCTGGCGGCGGCCGGCTGGAGCGTCGTCAGGATCTGGGAGCACGAGCCGCTGGAGAGCGCCGTGGCCGCCGTCATCGCGGCGATCGCCGGTTCCGGGCAGCCGCAGGAGCGCCCGGCGATTGACTGGCCCGACGGTGTCAGGCCTGGCACACTTTGATGTCTATTCGCCTGCGCTGCGGGGAACTCACATGCGCGTTTACCTGCCTGCAACGCTTCCGGCGCTGGCCGGATTGTTGCGTACAGGGGAGATAGGCCTGCCGCCGGTGCGCGGTTACGCCGTCACGCCCACACTCCGGGAGTGGTACTCGAGCGGCAACATCGAGGAACTGGAGTACGTGGCGCTATTGCACGCGGCGCGGGCCTCGCTGCGGCTGCTCGCCGCCGACCTGGACGCGCCGCGCCGCCGCGTGGTCCTGGCGGCGGAGGTGCCCGACGTCAAGCTTCTGCCAGGCGGCGGATTCGGCGAGCCAGCCTTGGTGGAACTCGTCGCTCCGGTCCTGCTGCGCGACATCAAGTCCGGACATGTGGACGAACCGACGGCCAGCCCAGACATCGCGGCCGCCGTTGCTGCGCTGCCGGCTGCCGACGCCGGCGACGACGATGCCAGGTTCACTGTCGACGGCGCCGAGGCCTTCGAGCTGCTGTGGTACGCGACGCAGGAACTGGCTGACCTGATCTCCTGACCCGCCCGGCTCGCATCGGGCGGTCCACCGGTCCACCGCTCCCTGACCTGGCCCTATGGCCGCAGCCGAGGCCGGGCGCGCAGGCCTGCCCCGTTTCGTGGCACGATGGGACGCCGGGTTGATGTCGATTGAGGCAGGAGCTGGCCGCGATGGATTCCGTCACTAATGTCCCGTTTCCAGGTAACGAGACCATCAAGGGATACGCTCCCGGCAGTCCCGAGCGCGCTGCGCTTGAGGAGAAGATCAAGGAACTAGCGGCCGAGCGGGCCGAGCTGACCATGACGATCGGCGGCGCACAGCGGATGGGCGGCGGCGACGCGGTTGACGTGGTCCAGCCGCACAACTACAGGCACGTACTCGGCCAGCTGCGCAATGCCGATCACGCCGACGTTGCGGCGGCCATTGCGGCGGCCCGGCAGGCGGCACCTGCCTGGCGCGCACTGTCGTTCGACGACCGTGCTGCGATCTTCCTCAAGGCCGCGGACCTCCTGGCCGGGCCGTGGCGGTCGACCGTGAACGCCGCCACCATCCTCGGCCAGTCCAAGTCGGTGTATCAGGCGGAGATCGACGCGGCCTGCGAGCTGATCGACTTCTGGCGCTACAACGTGCACTACGCACGGCGGCTGCTCGCCGAGCAGCCGTTGTCGGCTCCGGGCTCGTGGAACCGTCTTGAGTACCGGCCGCTTGAGGGGTTCGTGCTTGCCATCACCCCGTTCAACTTCACCTCCATTGCCGGCAACCTGCCGACCGCGCCGGCCCTGATGGGGAACGTGGTGATCTGGAAGCCGGCGCACACCCAGCAGCTAGCCGCTCACTACCTGATGCGCGTGCTCGAGGCGGCGGGCCTGCCACCAGGCGTGATCAACATGGTCACCGGCGGCAGCCAGGCGGTGTCGCAGGTCGCCTTGCCGCACCCGGACATGGCCGGGATTCACTTCACCGGCTCGACCGGGACCTTCCAGCACCTGTGGCGCACTGTCGGGGAGAACATCGCTGGTTACCGCGGATATCCGCGGCTCGTCGGGGAAACGGGCGGCAAGGACTTCGTGATCGCTCACCCCTCCGCCGATGCCGACGTGCTGTCCGTAGCGCTGGTCCGCGGCGCGTTCGAATACCAAGGCCAGAAGTGCTCGGCGGCATCCCGTAGCTACATCCCGCGCAGCGTGTGGACCAGGATGCGAGACCAGTTCATTGCGCGGGTGGAGTCCTTGACGATGGGCGACGTGGCCGCCGACTTGTCGACGTTCATGGGCGCCGTGATCGATGACAAGGCGTTCGCAACGCATGTCGACGCGCTAACCCGGGCTCGGACCAGGCCATCGATCAGCGTGCTGACGGGCGGGAACACCGACGACTCCGACGGCTACTTCGTGCCGCCGACCGTGCTGGAGTCGACGGACCCGACCGACGAAATCTTCACCACCGAGTACTTCGGGCCGATCCTGTCGCTGCACGTTTTCGACGATGGGGACTACGAGCGCGTGCTCGCGCAGGCGGCTGACATCGCGCCGTACGCGCTGACGGGATCGATCATCGCGCAGGACCGGGCGGCGATCGCGCGCGCCACCGAGGCGCTGCGGTTCTCAGCGGGCAACTTCTACATCAACGACAAGCCGACCGGTGCGGTCGTCGGCCAGCAGCCGTTCGGCGGCGCGCGGGCTAGCGGCACCAACGACAAGGCCGGATCGATCTTCAACCTGATCCGCTGGGTGAATACCCGCACGATCAAGGAGCTGTTCGTGCCGCCGGTGGAGCACCGGTACCCGCACATGGGCTAGGTGGTCGCGCGTGCCGGGCGCTCGCCGGTCGCCGCAACCTGACGCGGATCCCGCCCGTTGAGTGAATAGCTGCCCAAAATCTGGGCAGTTTGAATGGCTCACGAGCGCTCGGCGGAGGAAGCGAATGACCAATTACGTGGTCGGCGCACGCCCGGACGGCGGTGGGCTAGTCAGTGGGGTCGTTGTCGGGAAGGATGCCAGGCTGGCAGCCGCCGACGAGAGCGATGAGGAGGCAGCCGGGGAGAAGGAACTGGAGTTGCAGGTCGACGACGAGCATTCGCCGGCAGCCAACGGAGAACTCTCGCCGCTAGACAACGGCAAGGATGCGCGCCGCGCGGAACTGATCGCGGCTGCTCAGGCCCGCTGGATCTCGGCGCTGACCGACCTCGGTGGGCGCAACACATTGCTGTACTACAAGGACAGGCGGACTGGGACACTGGACCTGTCGCCGGCCGACCCTGTTGCGCTTGAGAGGTTCCTTAGCTCCGGCTCGATCCGGCTGACAAGGCTGTTCCGCGACGTGGATGCGCGTGCGGAAGCGATCCGCCGGGTGCAGGTCATCTACCGCAAGGCTCGGGAATTGCTCGAGGAGCGCGGCATCCGTGTCGGCTACCTCGCCACCGGCATGGCGACCTGGGACGAGCTGTTCCTCGAGCCGGCTGCGCCTGTGCTGCTGCGCGGGCTGACGATCTCGCCGACCAGAGCGCGGCACGACGACTTCGACCTGGTGCTCGACGACGACGCCGAGGTCAATCCGGTCCTGCTGCACAAGCTGGCGACCATGTTCGGCGCGGCCACCGACGAACTCGCGGGTGCGGCGCCCGAGCGGATCGACGAGCTGCTGGCCAAGTGCGCCGAAGCCGCCGAGGTCCCGGGCTTCCGGGTGCTGGGCCGGCAGGTGATCGGCACCTTTACCTACGCCAAGCTGCCGATGGTTCAGGACCTGCAGGCAGCGCGCGAGTTGCTCGGTGATAGCGATGTTGTCGCCGCTATCGCCGGCGATCCCGAGGCTCAGGAACTGCTCGGCACGGACGACAGCGTCGAACGGCGTCATGAGTCCCCCGAGCGCGACTATTCGGTGCTGGATGCCGACTCCTCCCAGCGCAACGCGATCGAGACCGTCCTGGCCGGCCGAAGCCTCGTGATCCATGGTCCGCCAGGCACCGGCAAGAGCCAGACCATTGCCAACCTGATCGCCGGACTAGTCGCGCGGGGCAGGAAAGTGCTGTTCGTCGCCGAAAAGCGCGCCGCGATCGACGCCGTGCTGTCCCGACTGAAGGGGGCCGGCCTGGGCGAGGTAGTGCTGGACATCCACGAGGGCACCAGGGATCGGCTTCGGATCGCCCGCGAGCTGAGCGACGCCATGGACGCGGCACAGCGCGCGGCCCGGCCGGATGTCGGCGACCTGCACCGACGGCTGATGGACCGGCAGCATCGGCTGAGCCGGCATGTATCAGCGTTGCACCAGACACACCAGCCGTGGGGAGTCACCCCGTTTGACGTCCAGTCAGCGCTGCTTCGCGTTCCCGCGGAAGCGCGCACGCCGGTGCGCCTTGCCGAACCCGAGCAGGTCAGCCGGGAGCTTGCTGACCGAATCCGGGATGAGCTGCGAGAGTTCGCTCACCTGGGCGGCTTCTCCCTGCGGCCGGGAAGCACGCCGTGGTTCGGCGCGGTCCTGCGCAGCCCGCAGGACGCTAGGCAAGCGTGTGAGGTGGCGTCCCGGCTGAGCGGCCGGGGCCTGCCGATGCTGGCACACCGGGTAACGCGTGCCTGCGCCGAGGTCGGCCTGCGGGCACCGGAGTCCTACCCCGATTGCCAGGTCAGGATGCGGCTGCTCGCCGGGGTGCAGACGAGCCTCGCCATGCTTGGGCCCGAGGTGTTCACCGCCGATCCGGCCAGGCTGGCCGCAGCGACCAGCGACGGAGCGGGGCTGGCGTTCCGGGAGCGCCGCGCGCTGCGGAAGAAGGCTCGCGCGTTGGCCGGCGCGGCGCGGCATGCTCCTGGCCAGCAGCCTTCCGATAGTCAGCTGTCTGAGGCACTCAGCGCCGCCGCAGCGCAGCTCGCGCTGTGGCGTGAGTTGCGGGCAGACGACGGCATGCCGCGGCTGCCCGCCCAGCTCGACGAGCTCGGCCGGCTCTGGTCGGAATGCCAGCGCGACCTAAACGGGCTGCGCGCCGTGGTCATGCTCCCTGCCGATCCGCGGCAGCTTCTCGCGGAACTGGCCGCCGATCAGGACACGGCATGGAAGCTACCTCGCCTGTACGAGCTCGGCGGCCGGTTCGATGAGCTTGGCCTGGGCCCGCTGCTCGACGACCTGGCCGCCCGTCAGGCCGCGGCAGACTTGGCTGCCGCTGCCTTCGACTACGCCTGGTACTCCTCGATCCTGGATCAGATACGGGTGCGCGACCCTCGGTACGCAGCGCTGCGCGGTGCGGCGCTCGACGAGATCGCGGGTGACTTCCGCGTCCACGACGTGCAGCACCTCGTGGCGAACCGGGCACGAGTGCGCCGGGTCTGGGCGGAGGCGCTGGCCGAGGCATGCGACCGGCACCCGCTGCAGGCCAGGGTGATCCGCAAGCAGGCAGCTCTGCGCCGCGGCCACCTGCCGCTGCGAAGGCTGCTCGACCAGGCGAGCGACGCTCTTTTCGCGATCAAGCCGTGCTGGGCCATGTCACCGCTCATGGTCAGCCAGGTACTCCCGGCGGCCAGGCTGTTCGACGTGGTGATCTTCGACGAGGCCAGCCAGATCGTGCCGGCCGATGCGATCCCGGCGATCATGCGAGGTCATCAGATAGTGGTGGCCGGCGACGACAGGCAGCTGCCGCCGACGAACTTCTTCCACCAGGTATCAGACGGCGAGGACGATGCGCCGGAGGAAGACGAGACCCTGGTATCCTTCGGCGCCGGCTTCGAGTCCGTGCTGGACGCCCTCCGTCCGCTGCTGCCGACAGCGCCGCTGACCTGGCATTATCGCAGCCGCGACGAACGACTCGTCGCCTTCTCCAACAGCCGGATCTACGGCGGGGCGCTGACCACGTTTCCCGGTGTGCTGCGCGACGACTGCATGCGGCACGTGGTTGTCGCGCAAAGTCGAAGGCCCGGTCAGGAGGTCTCGGTCGATGCCGAGGTCGACAAGGTCGTCGAGCTCATCCTCGAGCACGCGCAGGCCCGCCCGGATGAGTCGCTGGGCGTCATCGCGCTGGGCATCAGGCATGCCGAGCGGATCGACGCCACGCTCCGCGAGGCACTGGCCGACCTGGCGGACGGCGATCACCCCGAGCTCGAAGCGTTCTTCGCCGAGGACGTGCCCGAGCCGTTCTTCGTCAAGAATCTCGAGCGGGTACAGGGCGACGAGCGAGATGCGATCATCCTGTCGATCGGCTACGGCAAGCACCCGGACGGCCGGATGCGCTATCAGTGGGGTCCGCTGCTGCGTGACGGCGGCGAGCGCCGGCTGAACGTGGCCGCGACCCGGGCGAAGCACCGCCTGACGCTGGTCAGCTCGTTCTCCGGCCACGACGTCGATCCCGAGCGGGTCACTAAGGCGGGCGCCAGGCTGCTCGCCGAATACCTGGACTATGCAAGCTCGGGCGGGTCGGCACCGGAGGCCTCCGGAGCTGCCGAGTTCGACCCGTTCGAGGCTGACGTGCGGGACCGGCTGGCCGAAGCCGGCATCACCGTAGTGCCGCAGTACGGCGTGGGCGGGTACCGGGTGGACTTCGCGGCCGCGCACCCGCACGACGTTGGCCGGATGGTGCTCGCGATCGAGGCTGACGGCAAGTCTTACCGCGAGTCGGGCAGCGTGCGAGACCGGGACCGGCTGCGGGGCGAGCACCTGCAGCGGCTCGGCTGGCATTACCACCGGCTCTGGTCAACTAACTGGTTCCACGACCCGGACGCCGAAGTCGCCAAGGTGCAAGCGGCCTACCAGCGCGCCGTGGCCGAGTCGGCGGACACGTCTGACGCCCATGCGGCGGCGAGCCCTTCCTCGCCCCCGGTGGAAGAGGCCTCGGCCGCGTCGGCCGCGTCGGGCGCAGAGTCGGCCCAAGCGGCGGCCCGGCCGCGCTCGGCAGTGGCGCTCCGCGGGCCCCAGCTAGCGGAAAACGGCAAGGAGGTCGAGATTAACCGCCAGCTACCCGATAGGCTCAGGTGAAACCTGAGTAAATTGCGTTAGTTGTCCGATCCGGCCGGGTACGCTCGCTGCACGTGCGCTGGTCAGCTTTGCGGCTAGCTGCGAGCATGGGGTTGGCTGTGCGGCTGCATATCCCATGAGTCACCATTGGCCGCACCGGAGGTGTGCCATGGACCGCCTGGTCCTCTGGAACATCGATCTGACCCTGCTCGACGTCGTGCGCGTTTCTCGTGAC
Organism: Streptosporangiaceae bacterium; assembly: GCA_030038715.1. GTDB lineage: Bacteria > Actinomycetota > Actinomycetes > Streptosporangiales > Streptosporangiaceae > JAJYUU01. The sequence continues at coordinate 752 of JASHSO010000257.1, read as the reverse complement.
GCCTATGCAGAGGCGTTCAGGCGGGTAACCGAGCGGCCGCTGGCCGCGCTGCCTCAACTGGCCGGCCGCAGCGACTCCGAGATCTTCCTTGAATCGCTGTATCTCAACGACGTGCCTCCTGCCGCCGACGAGGCCGCCGACGCCGACCTGCTGGCCAAGTACTTCGGGGAGCTGGAGGCGGCATTCGAGGCGCGCCAGCCCGAATTGACGCAGCGGGGCAGGCTGCTCCCCGGTGCACAGGAGGCGCTTGCGGCGGCAGCTACGCTGCCCGGCCTCGTTCAGTCCGTCCTGACCGGCACGATCAAGCCGAACGCCGTGCGCAAGCTGCAGGCCTTCGGCCTGAGCCAGTTCCTCGACCTGGAGATCGGCGGCTACGGCTCCGACGCCTATCCCCGGGGCTCCCTGCTGCTCATGATCCGCAGCCTGGCCGCCGAGAAGTACGGCAAGCCGGTGGCCGACGATGCCGTCGTCTATGTCGCAGACTCATGCCGGGATGTGGAGGCCGCCCAGATCGGTGGTGCCCGCTGCATCGCGGTGGCTACCGGGCGGTCGACCGTCGCGGAATTGCGCGAGGTTGGTGCTGACTTGGTGGTCGCCGACCTGTCCGACACTACCGAGGTCGTCTCGGCGATCGACCGGCTGACACGCCTCCCGGCCGGTGCCTTGCCCGCTCCGCAAGACCGGTAGCCCTCGCCGGGCGGCGGCCGCAGCCGAGCCGGCGCATCGAGGTCGATGCCTGAGCCGGGCAGTGC
>JASHSO010000256.1 GCA_030038715.1 Streptosporangiaceae bacterium | reverse complement strand
CGCCAAGCGCTCGGTCGGCAAGCCGTCGCGCGGCGGACGCAAGTGGGCGGTCCGTGAACTCGACGGCGACGGCATCGCCATCCGCGAGCTGGTCACCGACCAGAGCTTGGGCGCCGAGCGGGGTGGCCGAGCGCTGCTGCGGCTGCTGGTCAGCGACGGCCAGCCGGTCAGCAGGCAGCCGCTGGCGGACGCCAGGACCCGACACCAGCAGGCGATCGCTGAGCTGCCGCTGCAGGCGACCAAGCTGTCTCGCGGCTATCCGGCCATTCCTACGGTGTTCGAGCCCGACCACGACTGAGCTGGCCGAAACCCGATGCGACCGGACCAACGCGTCGTGCCAGACTGACCCAATGCATGCCAGCGCGAAGCACGTCGCCAGCCAGCTGCAGGCTCTTGGCGTGACCGGCCAGGTACGCGAGCTGCGGAGCCCGGCCCCGACGGCGGCGACCGCGGCCGAGCAGCTGGGCTGTTCGGTCGGCGCCATCGCCAACAGCCTGATCTTCGCCGCCGACGGCGAGCCGTTGCTGATCCTGACCAGCGGTGCGCACCGGGTCGACACGGCCGTGGTCGCGGCCGAGCTAGGCGTGGCGGAAGTGCGCAGAGCCGATCCAGACTTCGTTTACGCCAGCACCGGCCAGCGGATCGGCGGCGTGGCGCCGGTCGGCCACCATAAGCCCATCCGCACCGTTGTCGACACCGAGCTGGAGCGGTATGACGTTGTCTGGGCCGCGGCCGGCCATGTGCACACAGTGTTCCCGACGTCCTTCGCCGAACTCCTGCGCATCACGTCAGGCACGCCGCTGCGAGTCAGCTCCTAGCGGTACGCTCGGCCCATGCGAGCCTTGATCATCGTCGACGTGCAGAACGATTTCTGCGAGGGCGGCTCGCTGGCTGTGGCAGGCGGTGCCGGGGTGGCGCGGGCGATCAGCGCGTTGCTGGCCGGGCCGCAGAGCGCGGACTACGCGCACGTGGTGGCGTCCCTGGACAGCCACGTTGATCCCGGCCCGCATTTTTCTGCGGACCCTGACTTCGTGCAGAGCTGGCCGCCGCACTGCGTGGCCGGGACCGCTGGCGCGCGGTTCCACCCGGACCTGGACACCAGCAGGATCGAGGAGATCTTCCGCAAGGGCGAGTACGAGGCCGCCTACAGCGGCTTTGATGGCCGCAGCCAGGGTGGCGAATCGCCACTGAACTGGCTAACAGAGCGGGACGTTAGCCAGCTCGACGTCGTCGGGATCGCCACGGACTACTGCGTACGCGCGACGGCTATCGACGCCGCGGCCGCTGGGTTCCAGGCAAGCGTGCTCCTGGGCCTGACTGCAGGAGCTTCCGAACCCACGACCGCCGAGGCGATAGCGGCGATGCGCGCAGTCGGCGTCGAGCTGACCGGGCAGCCGTTCGTAGCAGCAGCGTGAACTCCGCTCGCTACAGCTCGCCCGCGGGCAGTGAGTCGTAGATTCGCTTGCAGTCCGGGCAGACGGGGAACTTCTTCGGATCCCGGCTCGGCACCCACACCTTGCCGCACAGGGCGACCACTGGCGTACCGCTCACCGCGCTGTCCACGATCTTGTCCTTCTGGACGTAATGCGCGAATCTCTCATGGTCGCCGTCGCCAGGCGAGAGGTCCGGGCGGATGTCGGTGTCCTGGCGGGTGTCGCTGCCGGGCAGTACTTCGGTACTCACGGTGCAGATTCTACCGGGGCTCAGTTCCAGACCGGGTCGTCCGGGAACGTGGCCACGAGCGCGAGGTCGCCGCCCTGACGGCGCAGCACTTCCTGCCATAGTCGCTCTGGCTCCGCCGCGAAGGCGTCAGCCGGATCCCCGGCAAGTACGTACCAGGCACCCTCGGAGATCTCGTCCCGAAGCTGGCCGGCCCCCCAGCTGGCGTAGCCAGCGAAGACCCGCATCGAGCTGATGCCGCCGACCAGCAGTTCCGGCGGCATCCCCAGGTCGACGAGCCCGATCCGGGACATCAGCGGTGAACTATCCAGTGACCGCCAGCCGACAGGCTCCTCATCGGTCTGCGCCAGCGCCAGCGCTAGCGCGCTGTTCGGCGAGACCGGACCGCCGCGGAAAACGACGGGCGGGCCGGACGCGAGGGCGGTCCATGCCTCAAGCACTTGATCCAGGTGGACGTCGGTCGGGCGGTTCAGGACCACGCCGAGAGTTCCCTCGTCCTTCTCGTCCTCCACGATCAGCACGACAGTGCGACGAAACGCGGGGTCGCCGAGCAGCGGAGTCGCCGCCAGCAGGCGACCGCTGAGGGACTCGTCCTCCATGAGCCAATCATGCTCCTTGCAGCGCACTGGCGATGCGTTGGCGCCCAGGATGACGCGGCCGGCCGGGCCGCCGCCAGGATGCCGGCGCAGCTGCGGCCCAAGGTCACCCAGTAGCCCGGTCCGGCACGTAGGCTTCAAGAGTGTCCACGGGATTGAGTGGCGGACCAGCCGCGGTGACCTCTGGATCCTCGGATCCGCGCCGCAGCAGCGGCGCCAAGGCGGCCCAGCCCTCCGAGCCCGTCATCGACGCCGCCCGGCTGCGGGTCGCTGTGCTGCGGCTGGCGAGGCGGCTGCGCAAGTACGACCTGGCCGGGCTCACGCCGAGTCAGCTATCGACTCTTGCCACCGTCGGCAAGGACGGCCCAGTTCGCCTTGGCGACCTTGCGGCGGCTGAGCGGATCGCGCCTTCGACCTTGACGCGGCTCGTCAACGTGCTGGAGGAGCGTGGCTACCTGCAGCGCAAGCCGGCGCCTGACGACGCGCGCGCATATCTGGTGACCATCACCGGACCAGGCCGTGAAGCCCTGGAGCGAATCCGCCTGGAAGCCATCAGCTGGCTCAATCAGATCCTGATGACGTTGCCAGACGATCAGCGCGCCGCACTTTCGGCGGCTCTGCCGGCCCTGGAAGAGCTAGCCGGGTCGGGCTAGAAAAGCAGGCTGGATAGCCTCGCCCGGGCCTTGGTCACGCGAGAGTCCTTGGGCGGGAAGATCTCGAACAAGCTCACCAGGTGCCTGCGCGCCTTTTCGCGCTCCTCCCCCGATGTACGCGCGATCGTGGCGAGCAGCCGATCGAAGCTCGCTTCGATCCTGCCGAGCGCCAGATCGATGTCGGCGACCCTGCCCTGCGCCTCGGAATCGTCCGGCCGCTCGTCGGCGTCCCTGCGGGCCCCGGCCTGATCGTAGGACCCGACCCGGCGGATCAGGTTGACCCGGCCCAGGCCCATTGCTGCCACCGGATCACCGGGATACGCGGTAAGCACTCGCTCGAACGCGGCGGCGGCGGCGTCCATGTCACCGCGCTCCATCGCCTCCTGGGCCTGCGTGTAGGCAGCATCGGTCTCAAGACCGGCCGCCGAGCCCGCTGGGTAGTCCGCCATCGCCCTGGTTTGGCCGGCCGGGGTGGCTTCGGCCGACTGGCCCTGGCCATCCGCATCCGGAGCAGGGGCCGGCCGCAGGCCAAGCTGCTCGGCCGCTAGCATCACCTGGCCGATCCACTCCCGCACCTGGGACTCGGGAAGCGCGCCGACAAAACCGTCAACCACCTGCCCGCCGATGACGGCCATCACCATGGGAATGCTCTGGACCTGGAGCGCGGCGCTGAGCTGCGGATTGGCATCGACATCGACGCGGGCCAGGACCCAGGCCCCGGCCGCCTCGGCAGCGAGCTTCTCCAGGACGGGACCAAGTTGCTTGCACGGGCCACACCAGTCTGCCCACAGGTCGAGTATCACCGGGACCGACCTGGACCGGGCGGCCACCTCGGTGTTGAAACTCTCGTCGGTGACCTCGATGATCGTGTCGGTCCCCGCTCCGGGCTGGCCTGCCGCGGCCGACTCGTGCCCGGCCATGCGCTGTCTGCGCTGCGCGGCTGCCTGGCGCGCACTGAGGTCAATGGCGCCACGAAGGCTGAAGTCCCGCGGCTGGTTCATGACTCCATCCTGCCGCATCCGCGCTGCCCCTTGACCGGCAGGCGGCTCATATAGCCGCCCGTCCGCAGCCCGCTCAAAAAGCCGGAGTCTCGACGTAGCTGCCCCACTCCATGCGCAGCGCGGAGCAGATTTCACCCAGCGTGGCCTCGGCCCTCGCCGCCGCGACCATCGGCGGGATCATGTTCGTTCCCGAGCGGGCGGCCGCCACCAGCGCGGACAGTGCGGTGTCCACGCCGGCCTGGTCCCTGGCTGCCTTGCGTGTGCCCAGGTCGCGCACCTGCTGGACCTCCACGGCGTGACTCACGCGCAGGATCTCGATGGGCGTCTCCACAGTTTGCATATGGCAATTGACACCCACCACCCGCTTGTCGCCCTTCTCCAGCTTCTGCTGGTAGGCAAAAGACGCCTCGGCGATTTCGGCGGAGAACCAGCCGACGTCGATGCCGCGCAGGAGGCCGCCGGTCATCGAGGAATCCGGACTCATCGCGCGGATCCTGGCGAAGATCTGCTCCGCCTCGGCTTCGAGCCGGTCCGTCAGCGCCTCGATGTACCAGGAACCGCCGAGCGGGTCAGCTACGTTGGCGACGCCCGTTTCCTCCATGATCACCTGCTGGGTGCGCAGCGCGATCTCCGCGGCCTTCTCGGTCGGCAGCGCGAGCACCTCGTCGAGTGCATTGGTGTGCAGCGAGTTGGTGCCGCCCAGCACCGCGGCCAGCGCCTCGATCGCCGTGCGCACGATGTTGTTGTCGGGCTGCTGCGCAGTCAGCGACACGCCGGCGGTCTGAGTGTGGAACCGCATCCACTGAGCCCGCTCGGTCGTGGCGCCATAGACGTCGCGCAGCCAGCGCGCCCAGATCCGGCGCGCGGCGCGGAACTTCGCGATCTCCTCGAAGAAGTCGATGTGCGCGTCGAAGAAGAATGACAGGCCGGGCGCGAACTGCTCGATGTCCAGCCCGCGGGACAGCCCGAGCTCCACATAGCCGAACCCGTCGGCGAGCGTGAACGCAAGTTCCTGTGCGGCGGTGGCCCCTGCTTCCCTGATGTGGTAGCCGGACACCGATAGCGGCTTGTAGGCGGGGATGTGCTGCGCGCAGTACTCCATCAGGTCACCGATCAGCCGCAGGTGCGGCTCGGGCGGGAACAGCCACTCCTTCTGCGCGATGTACTCCTTGAAAATGTCGGTTTGCAGCGTCCCGTTGAGCTTGGCGATGTCGGCGCCCTGTCGCTGCGCTGCCGCCAGGTACATGCAGAACACCGGCACAGCCGGACCGCTGATCGTCATCGAGGTGCTGATGTCTGCCAGCTTGATCCCGCCGAACAATGCGTCCATGTCGGCGGCTGAGTCGATGGCGACACCGCAGTGGCCAACCTCGCCTGCCGAGCGCGGGTCGTCGGAGTCTCGGCCCATCAGGGTCGGCATGTCGAACGCGACCGACAGTCCGCCGCCGCCGGCCCGCAGCAGCATCTTGTAACGCTCGTTAGTCTGCGTGGCGTTGCCGAAGCCGGAGAACTGCCTGATCGTCCAAGTCCGCCCCCGGTAGCCCGTCGGGTAGAGGCCGCGGGTGAACGGGAACTCGCCGGGCCAGCCGATCCGGTCAAATTCCGGCACGACCGAGCCGTCGGGCGGACCATATACCGGATCCACCTCCAGCCCGGACAGTGTGCTGAAGTCAGCCGCGCGCTTGCGGGCCGCGGCATACCTGCGCTGCCAGCGCTCCCGCCCGAAGTCCGCCGCGCCGGATTCATCCATCGGCCACCTCCGTGCCGACAATGGCCCGACGTCCGACATTTAGTTGGACGTCCTACTAACTTGGCTCCACTCTACCCGGGCCGCGGGGCGGGTTGCGGGCCACCGGGGCGCAGAGTCACCGCTACGAAAACTGTCGCCCTGACCCCAACCAACCGGCCCACTCGGCCGTCATAGCGAGTGCCGGGCTCACGGCGCAATGTGCCATCGGCGGCACCGTGAGCGCCTGGTGCACGGCGACGGCGGAGCCAGCAGATTTGGCGTCCTGACATGCGACGGAGATGTGGTACAACGATGCAACACGGCGTGAGCGGCGCGGGCTGCGCGGTGGCCTTGGATGACTCGGGCCCCATGCGGCTCACGTGGCCGGCTAGGCCTGCGCACGCCACCGACCGAGGGAGCTCGGTGGCCAGGCTCCGCAGCACTGACCAGCAGGCCGTTGAGGATCTCTTCAACGCGTGCTACCCCCGGCTGGCAGGTTGGGTCCGCAGGCTGGTGGACAGCGACGAGACAGCCCACGAGATCGCATCCGAGGCCTTCACCCGGCTGCTATCCCGCTGGTCGGGCCTGGACAATCCGCAGAGTTACCTGTACATGATCGCCACTAACCTGGTCAGGGACCATTGGCGCAAGACTGGCAGGGAGCGCACCGCATACCGGGCCATGACGTCGGCCGGGCCGGCGGACCCGGCCTACCAGCCCGCTGAAGACGTCGACGTCCGCGCGCTGATCCAAGCTCTCCCCGAGCGGCTGCGCAGCGCGTTCCTGCTGCACTACTACGCCGGCTTCGGGATACGGGAGGTCGCGGTCATGCTGGGCCGTCCTGAGGGCACGGTGAAGGCCGACTTGTTTCACGCCAGGGCCAAGTTGAAGGCAGCGCTGACAGAGAGCGGCACCGGGAGAGTCCCGTGACCGACCCGCGCGACGACATCGACGTTTGGCTGGAAGGCGACGTCACGCCGCTGTACCCGCCCGCGGGCTCGTTGGAGCGTATCCACCACCGGGCCAGGCGGCGCAAACAGCGGCGGGCGATTTCTGCCGCAGCCGGCTGCGCAGTCATAGTTGCAGTGGTTGCCATAGCACCGCATCTTTCGTCCGTGCTAAGCAGCAAGCCGCGACCGCTAGCGCAAGGTCAGACCTCGCCGGCGACGCTGCCGAGCTCGGGCTCGACGGGCGCGGGCACTCCGTACGCCAACAGGTCGGCTCCGATCCAGGCCCGCCAGCGCACCACGCTGACAAACTCTGACACCCGTCCCCCTGGCCGCTTCCGGCCGACCTCGGTCACCGTAGTCGGCAACGGAACCGGCTTCCTCGGTGCCGTCATAGGCCAGGCCGGCACCGCTGGCCACTGCGCCACCCAGGACTGCACCTCACTGGCAGGTACCGCCAACTACGGCGGGAATTGGTACGGTGTCAGCGCTCCAGTCACGCCGGGTCCCGACGGCGATATGGGGGTTAGCCAGCTTCGCTTCGCGAACCCGAAGGACGGGTGGGCGTTCGGTCCATCGCTGTGGGAGACCGCAGACGGCGGCTGGCCGTGGCGCCAGGTGGCGACCGGCGGCCTGCGGGTCACCGACCTGGAGGCGGTCGGCAACCGCGCCTTCGCCGTCGCCGCCAGGTGCACGGGAACCGGCCGCGACTTTGCGAGCGACTGCACAAGCTTCTCGCTCTACACCCTCGTCGCGGGTAGCCGGTCGTGGACTCCAGTCGCCGTGCCGGCCTCGTTCCTCCATATGACGGCCAGCCAGGCATCCTCCGCCACCCTTGTGATCTCCGGAGGTACCACCGGCTACCTGCTCACCCCAACCGGCGCGGTGCTCAGCGGTCCGGTGTCCGGTGGAGCGTGGCGACTGGCCGGCCAGGCGCCATGCGAGCCAGGACCGGCTCAGGCAAACGGCCAGCCTGCCGACGCCCAGCTCGCCGCCGGGCCGAAGCTGCTGCTGACCTGCGAACCGGGCTCAGGTGCCGGGTCCGGGCAGATCACGCTGTATTCGTCGAGCGACGGCGCGAGCTGGCAGCTGGTCGGCGCCGTTCCAGCGACGGGGACCGCGACTTCGCTCGCCTCGGCCACGAGCGGGCAGGTAGTGCTGGCCACCACGGCCGGGATCTACTACTCAGCCAACGGTGGCACGACCTGGCAGCAGGCACCCGTCAGCGGATCAGCCCCAGCTGACGGCTTCAGTTACGTGGGCATGACGAACTCCGACCAGGGCGTGGCGGTACCCGCGGAGGCCAGCCTTGGCGAGATCTTCGTGACCAGCAACGGCGGGCAGGCCTGGAGCCCCGCTCCTATCAAGGACTGATAACGGCCATATCATGCCTTACCGGGTTAGGTCTCACGTCCTAATACCTCGTCACTGGTCAGTTGATGCTGCTGTTTCGTCAGCAGGTGTCGGACGATGACGTTTGCCGCCGCGGCACAGCGCTCAGTCGTCCTTGAAGTCGCCGGCCGCTACCCGGAGCCCGCGCAGCAGGCCGAAAATCTCCTCGAGCTGTCCTTCGGCGTAGTCGGCCATGCCGAACTCCGCTCGCATCAGGTCGGCCGTGGCGCGGTGCATGACATCCCAGCCGGCCGGAGTTATCTCGGCGAGGGTTCCCCGGCCGTCACGCGGGTTGGGCTTGCGGGCCACGAGATGCTGGCGCTCCAGCCGGTCGATGATGTTGGTCACACTGGTCGGATGCACCATCAGGCGCTGGCCGATCACCCGCATGGGCAATGCACCGTCCCGGCTGAAGCTGAGCAGCACCAAAGCCTCGTACCTGGCGAAGGTCAGCCCGTGCGGCCGGACCAACGCATCGAGCTCGGCCAGCAGGATCTGCTGCACCCGCATGATCGCGGTGACCGCAGCCATCGCCCGTGAGTCACCGAACCGGCTCTCCCACGTCTCCGCGGCGCGAGCTATCGGATCGAACGGCAGGTCCAGCGGCTTCGGCACAGCCACAACGTACCCTCACGGCCCTATCCGGCGCTTGGATCACAACTACCGCCACGAGAACACGGCCCGCCGGCGCGTACGTGGACATGGTCAATTACAGATAGTTACATTGCCTTCTGGGGGTCGTCCGTTACCAGAATCCGGGGGAGATTGTGCCGTCCGGCCGCGTCACCATGGCCGCAGGTCCGGTGCTCGCCGCAGGGATCGGCGTGCGAAGGGGCCGGGACTGGGCCGTGCGGCTCGCCAGCTTCCGGGTCGGTCCGGCAGCCGACAGCGGGTCAGTCGTCGGCATCTCCGTAACCCAGCCGGAGTACGCCACGGCCATCATCGACGTGCTCGCGGGCATCGCCAGGCCGGCCTACGGCGAACTGCGCGTGCTGGGGCAC
>JASHSO010000255.1 GCA_030038715.1 Streptosporangiaceae bacterium | reverse complement strand
TCAGTTGTCAAAGACCGACCACGCTGCGGCGCTGCTGCCAGGCGCTGAACGCGGCGGCGCCCAGCATCGCGGCGCATAGGCCGATGCCCATGATCAGCCACGCACCGGCTGGGCCGCCGAACCCGGCGATGGCAGCGACGATGGCCAAGGAGCGGCAGATGGTAGCCATCGGCCAGTCCCGAAGTACCGGCGCGGTGACCGCGCCGGCCAGACCGATGATCATTAGCGGCGCGCTTTGCCGCGCAAGGTCAAGCCCTGTAGCTGCCTGCATGGAGCGATGCGGCGATGCTGCCCCGGTTGGCAGGCCAGCTCGTCAGCTAGCCAGCGCCCGGAGCCTGGGCAGGATCTCCGCCCCGTAGAGCCGCAGGAATCTCTCCTGGTCCGGGCCTGGGGCGTGGAAGACGAGGTGAGTGAAGCCGAGGTCGAGGTACAGCCGGATCGCCGCGACATGCTCATCTGGGTCGGTGGAGACGATGAAGCGTCTTGCCGTCTGCTCCACTGTCAGCTCGTCGGCCAGCCGCTGCATCTCGACCGGGTCCTCGACCCCGGCCTTCTGCTCGGCGGTCAGCCCGAGCGCGCCCCAGTACCTGGTAGCGGCCATCGCGGCTGCCCTGTCGTGGTCGAACGAGACCTTTACTTCGATCATCATGTCGATGTCGGTGAGTGTTCGGTCGGCTTTGGCTGCGCCCTCCCGCAAGGCCGGCAAGAGGGTGTCGGTATACAGGTCGGGCGACTTTCCGGAGGTGGTGATGTAGCCGTCACCGACCCGGCCCGCGTAGCGCGTTACCGCGGGACCCGCGCCCGCCAGGTAGATCGGCACCGGCTGGTCGGGGCGATCGTAGATGGTCGCCCGGTCCGTGCGGTAGTACACGCCGTCGAAGCTGACCCGGTCCTCAGTCCACAGCTGGCGTATCAGCGAGACGGCCTCCCGGAGCCTGGCGAAACGCTCCTTGCCGTCCGGCCACTCGATGCCGAGGGCGACCTCGTTCAGCGACTCGCCGGTGCCGACGCCGAGCACTACGCGCCCCGGGTACAGGCACCCCAGCGTGCCAAAGGCTTGCGCCACGATCGCCGGGTGATAGCGGAACGTCGGCGTGAGCACGCTGGTACCTATTGTGATCCGCTCGGTACGCGCGCCGAGCGCACCGAGCCAGGTCATGGCGAACGGGGCGTGCCCGCCGTCATGCCGCCACGGCTGCAGGTGGTCGGAGACGAAGACCGAGTCGAAGCCGGCCTCCTCGGCCAGCACTCCGTACCTGAGCAGTTCTCCGGGGGCGAATTGCTCGTTAGAAGCCTTGTATCCCAGCCGCATCGTGCTGCCCCAATCTCAGCCCTGGGTGCTCATCAGTGGTTGTTCAGCGCGGGGAACAGTCTTCATGTTCCCGCCGGCAGGCTGGCGCCGAGGCTGCGGGATACGCCGGAGGCGGCCGCGAGCACTGCGGGAACGTAACGCCCAACCCGGGAGCCGTGAACCGGGACGACGAGCGAGGCCGGCGCAGCCCGATGTGATAGCGGCCGGTTTCGTCGCGCTCAAGGGCTCCACAGCGGGCCGGCTGGCCGACCTGGCGGCGTGCGGTCGTCAGCGACAGCCCGCCCGGCTGATCTGCGACAAGCTAGCGTCGGCGGTCGGCAGAGAAGCTGGAGAGTTCGGCCAGCGCCCGCTGCGTGCCGGACAGCCGGCCGGCAGTACCGGCTAGATCTCCCTGAGGCGGCGCCACGTGTCCTTTCTAGTCTTCCGCTAAGCGGAAGATCAGCCCCGGCCGTCGGTGGGGATGCGTAACACTTCGATCATGACCGAAGCGCCGGCGGGTGACGTCGTCACCGCGTCTGGGCAGGTTCGGGTGCGGCCGTGAACCTGTTGCTGGCCGGCGGGCCGGTGTGGACCGGTCTTGGCTGCCCCCTGGACGACACGGCGCCGACTGCGGTCGCTATTTCCGGCGGCTTAGTTAGCGATGTCGGCAACGAGCTTGAGTTGCGCGCTCGGGCTGGCGAGCGGACGACGGTTATCGACGTCGGCGGGCGGCGGATCGTGCCGGGGCTCGTGGACTCCCACATTCACGCGGTGCGCGCCGGGCTCACCTATCTCGATGAGCTGGACTGGACCCAGGCCGACAGCGTAGCCGAGTGTCTGCAGGCAGTCCGGCGTGCCGCTGACCGGCTGCCCGCGGGAACCTGGATCACCGCGCTCGGCGGCTGGCAGCCAAGCCAGTTCGCCGAGGACAGGCTGCCGGGCCCCGAGGAACTGGACGACGCCGCACCGGCCCATCCGGCTTTCGTGCATCCGCTGTACGGGCACGACGACTACGGCGTGCTGAACTCTGCGGCACTGGCCGCGCTCGGCTGGACCGGACGCTGCGCCGACCCGCCAGGCGGCGTCCTGCATCGCCACGCAGATGGAACCCCGGACGGGCGGCTGGCGGGCTTGACGGCGTTCCAGCAAGTCAGCCAGCTAGCACTGCGGCCGTCGGCGGCGAGGGCGCGGGCTTCGACGACTGCTTTCCTGGCCCGGCTGGCGGAGCTTGGTCTCACTGGGGTGGTCGATGCCGGGGGACTCGGCATGCGCCCGGATAAGTACAAGGCGATCTGGGCGGTGTGGCGCGCCGGAGAGCTGCCGATCCGAGTCCGGATGAACGTCGGTGCGTCCACGCGTGGCAGCGAGAGCGGGGAGGTCGCCGACTGGCAGGCGTTCCTCGCTCCCGGTATGGGCGACGACATGCTGTCGGTGCTTGGCCTCGGCGAGATCATGCATCTGGGCTGTCATGACTGGGTCGGGCTGAGTCAGTTCAGCATCGGCGACGCGGCTCTGGCCGACTTCACCGACATGGCCACGCAGGCGGCACAGCAGGGCTGGCCGATGACCGTCCATGCCATCCTGGACAGCTCGGTCACGCGGTTGCTCGACGCGATCGAGAAGGTCTCCGCATCGGTCCCGATCGATGGCCTGCGCTGGTCGCTGTGTCATGCCGAGTGCATCAGCCGGGCGAACCTGGTCCGGGTGAAGAGCCTGGGCATGGGGCTGGCCGTGCAAGGTCGGCTCGGGCACAAGGCGGGGGTCTGCGCCAGGTCCTGGGGCGAGGCGGCGGTGCGAAACGGCCCGCCGCTCGGCGACATCGTCGAGCTCGGCATCCCGTTCGGCGGGGGAACCGACGGAACCCGGGACTCCTCCTACAATCCGTGGCACGCGCTGTGGTGGTTCGTCACCGGGCAGTCGGCCGACGGCGGCCCTCGCCGGGCCGACCGGCACCTGCTTGACCGCGCGTCGGCGCTGGATGCCTACACGCGCGGGAGCGCCTGGTTCTCCTTCGAGGACGACCGCCGCGGGACCATCAAGCCTGGCGCGTACGCCGACCTGGCGGTGCTGTCCGCGGACTATTTCGCCGTGCCCGAGGCCGCGATCCCGTCGCTGACGTCGGACCTGACCATTGTGTCGGGGCGTATCGTGCACGCGGCGGGCCCGTTCGCCGGGATGCCGGTTTCGCTGGGGGCGAGGCGTCCGGGGCCTTAGTCAGCCGCGCAGCCACATAGCCACGCGTTCGGGTTCCAGCAGCCCGCACGCGACAGCGAGCAGGTCGCTGCGGACCTCGTCGAGGTCGCCTGCCGTCTGCATGCGGGTGGCGAACGCGGCGATCGCCGCGTCGGCCTTGATCCGGGCCCGGTTGAAACGCCGGTTCACCGCGTGCTGGACGCGATGTCGCAGCGGGTCGAACAACGCGATCGCGATCAGCGTCGCGAACACCGAGTCGAGCGGGGAACTGGAGGACACCACGCTGTGGGCAAGCGTGACCAGGGCGACGTAGACGCCGATCAGCAGTCCCGTCACGATCGTGTACGCCACCGTCCGGGAGATCAGCCTGTCGATCTCGTAGAGCCGGTAACGCAGGATCCCCACCCCGATGCTGGCTGGCAGAGCGATGAAGCCGAGGCTCAGCACGTCGTTCAGCACAGCCCAGATGCCCGAGCGGGCGGTCTCGCCCGGGATGCTCAAGCCGGCGCACACGATGCAGATAGCCGCGCCGAAGGAGAGCCACTTGAGTTGCTCGCGGCGGTCCCCGATCGCGCGCCGCCAGCTCAGCAGCTGGTAGCCGGTAAAGAACAGCCCGAGCATCAGGATCAGCAGGAGCAGGATG
>JASHSO010000022.1 GCA_030038715.1 Streptosporangiaceae bacterium | reverse complement strand
GCGCTGCGCGCGTGCCTGCCGGCCTCGCCGAAGACCTCTAGCAGCAGCTCGCTTGCCCCGTTCATCACCTGCGGCTGTCCAGTGAAGTCCGGCGCGCTGGCAACGAACCCGGTCAGCTTGATGACCCGCCTGATCCGCGACAGCCCGCCGGTCACCGAGGCCGCCGCGGCCAGCGCGTTCAGCGCGCAGGTCCGGGCCAGCGCGGCCGCCTCCGCAGCGCCTACCTCCGCGCCGACCTTCCCGACGGACGGCAGCTTGCCGTCAATGACCGGGAGCTGGCCAGCGGTGTAGACGACCGACCCGACGCGAACCGCCGGGACATAGGCCGCGAGAGGCGCGACGACCGCAGGCAGCGTGAGCCCGAGAGCGGCCAGCCTGTCTTCGGGAGAGGTCACGGCGTCCTCCCGCGGCTCATTCCTTCGCCCGCTTCAGATAGGCGACGAGCTGGTCAGGATTCGGTCCCGGCACGACGGTGACGAGCTCCCAGCCGTCGTCGCCCCAGTTGTCGAGGATCTGCTTGGTTGCGTGGATTAGCAGCGGCACCGTCGCGTACTCCCATTTGGCCATGGTGGAACGGTACCAACAACGACCGCGCTGGCTGCCCGGCATCGCCGACGGCCCCGGCCGCCCGCGGGAGGCCCGCAGGCGGCGCGGAACCGCGGCGGCTACGGTCCCTCGCGTCCCCCGCTCGCGGCGTCACGCTCCGCTGCGCCGTTCGCCGGTGCATCACGCTCCTCCGAGTTGAGTACTGCTGGCTCCGGCTCCAGCCCGTCGGCATCTTGGCCGACTTCGACATGATGTGTGGTTCCCACGTCGCCCTTCTCGGCCGCAGACAGCTCAGGGATCGCTGGAACATCCGGGATCTCAAGCGGGACATCCGCCGTAGCCCGCTCGATCTCGGCCGTCGCCTGCTGCGCCGCGGCCTCGATCTCGCCCAGATCAGCGGCTGATTCTTCGGCCGGCGGCGACGATGTATGGCTGGCCTTCTCGAAGAATCGCAGCAGCTCGACCGGGACCGGCATGACCAGCGTGCTGTTGCGCTCGGCCGCCACTTCGACCACGGTCTGCAGCAGGCGCAACTGGAGTGCGGCCGGGTCGCGAGCCATGACGTTGGCCGCGGCAGCCAGCCGCTTGGAGGCCTGGAACTCACCGTCGGCAGTGATGATCCGAGCCCGGCGCTCCCGTTCGGCTTCCGCCTGACGGGACATCGACCGCTTCATGCCCTCTGGCAGCGAGACATCCTTTATCTCGACGCTCTCTACCTTGACCCCCCACGGGATCTCGGTGCCCTCGTCGATGATCTGGCACAGTCGCCTGTTGACCCTGTCCCGCTCCGCAAGCAGTTCGTCCATCTCGGACTGGCCGATGATCGATCGCAATGATGTCTGCGCCCGCTGGGAGACCGCGTCCCGATAGTTGAAGACGTTAATCGACGCCTTGATCGGGTCAACGACCCTGAAGTACACCACGGCGTCCACCCGGACGCTCACGTTGTCCCTGGTGATGCCCTCTTGTGCGGGCACTCCCATGGCGACAATCTGCTTGTTGACCTTCACTATCCGATCGCCGATCGGACGGAGGAATGCAACCCCGGGGCCGCGTACCCCTGGCAGCACCCGGCCGAACCTGAACACGATCCCGTCCTCGTACTGCTGCACAATCCTGATGGGCCATGCCATGTGCAACACCTCTTCTCGCTCGCCGTCCCGGCGAGGCGGATCTCTACTAACTCAGCCTAGTGACTTTCTGCCCGCGGCCAAGGACGCGCTCGAAGCCATCCGGGTGCACCATCTGCTCTTCCGGCGCGGATAACCTCCATTTCGTGACCACACGTGACACCGACTGGGACGGTGTGCGCCTCCACGTCGTGACTGGCAAGGGTGGCACGGGCAAAACCACGGTGGCCGGAGCCCTGGCCCTGGCGCTGGCCGCCCGCGGCAGACGAGTCCTGCTGATGGAGGTCGAGGGTCGCCAGGGCATCGCCCAGCTCTTCGACGTCCCTCCGCTGCCCTATGCCGAGCGGAAGGTGGCAGTCGGTCTCGGCACCGCAGCCGACGAGGGCGGCGACGTATTCGCTCTGGTAGCCGACCCGGAGTCGGCGCTACTTGAGTACCTGGAGATGTTCTACAACCTGCGGCACGCTGGCACCGCTCTGACCAAGCTCGGCGTGATGGACTTCGCCACGACGATCGCGCCGGGGCTGCGCGACGTGCTGCTGACTGGCAAGGCCGCCGAGGCCGTGCGGCGCAAGAACGTGCGCAACGACGGCAGCCGGGGCCGCCACTATGGCGCGGTCGTGATGGACGCCCCGGCGACCGGCCGGATCGGCCGGTTCCTGAACGTCAGCGCGGAACTCTCCGATCTCGCGCGGGTCGGGCCCGTCCGCGGTCACGCCGACACCGTGCAGAGCGTGATCTCCTCGCCCGAGACCGTCGTGCACTTCGTCACGGTGCTCGAGGAGATGCCTGTCCAGGAGACGCTGGACGGGATTGCCGAACTCAGGGCGCTGGGCGGGATCAGGGCCGGCGGAATCATCGTCAACATGGCAAGGCCAGTGGAGCTCCCGGCGAACCAGCTTGAGGCGGCCGCGGACGGACAGCTGGACACCGACCAGCTCGCGCTGGAACTCAAGGCTGCGGGCCTGGACGATAGTCCCAGCCTCGCTGTCGCTCTGGCCGCAGAATTGTCCGACCAAGCGCGCACGGCTCTCGCGCAGCGGGCGCTCGAGCAGCGACTGCGCGCCGAGGGCCAGCCCTGCTACGAGCTGCCCTGGGTAACCGGCGGTATGGACTTGGCCGGGCTGTACCGGCTGGCCGTCGCCCTGCGCGAGCAGCGGGCGGCATGATGGCCGACTCGAGCACACCGCCTCTCCTCGACATAGACCGCCTGATCAGCGACCGGCGGACCCGCATCATCGTGTGCTGCGGATCGGGCGGGGTCGGTAAGACCACCGCCGCGGCGGCGATCGGCCTTCGTGCCGCCGAGCACGGCAGACGCGTGGTGGTGCTGACCGTCGATCCCGCCCGCCGACTTGCCCAGTCCATGGGGCTTACCTCGCTGGACAACACGCCCCGGCTGGTGCACGGCGTGGGCGCTGACGTTTCCTCCGGCAGCGATCAAGAGGGGAACGGGGCTGCGCCAGGCGGCAGCCTGCACGCCATGATGCTCGACATGAAGCGAACCTTCGACGAGATCGTCGAGGCGCACGCCGACCCGGACCGCGCGGCCCAGATCCTGGCAAACCCGTTCTACCAGTCGCTGTCCTCGAGCTTCGCAGGCACGCAGGAGTACATGGCCATGGAGAAGCTCGGCCAGTTGCGGCGTGCCGACGAGTGGGACCTGATCGTGGTCGACACGCCGCCGAGCCGCTCGGCCCTGGACTTCCTTGACGCGCCACAGCGGCTAGCCCGGTTCCTCGACGGCAGGCTGATACGTCTGCTCACCGGGCCGGCCAAGGTCGGCGGCCGAGCGTATCTGCGGATGATCAATGCCGGATTCGGCATGGTGACCGGGATCCTCACCAAGGTGCTCGGGACTCAGATGCTGAAAGACGTCCAGACGTTCGTGAGCGCGCTCGACACGATGTTCGGCGGGTTCCGGGAGCGAGCCGACTACACCTATCAGCTGCTGCGAGCGCCCGGTACTGCCTTCCTCGTCATCGCCTCCCCCGAGCCGGACGCGCTACGAGAGGCGTCGTACTTCGTCGAGCGGCTCGGCGAGGAGCGGATGCCGCTGGCCGGGCTGATCCTGAACAAGGTCCTGCGACCCGCGGCCCGGCTATCCGCAGCCCGCAGCATGGCGGCCGCCGAGGTACTGCAGTCCGCGGCCCAGCAGCCGGCCGCGCAGTCGAACTCAGTGGCCATTGCCGCGCTGCGCTGGCACGCCGACCGGATGCAGCAGGTGACGGCGCAACGCAGGATCGCCGAGCATTTCACGGCGGCGCACCCGCTCGTCCCGGTGGCCGAGATCCCGGCGCAGCCGGACGACGTGCATGATCTCGACGGGCTCCGCCGAATCGGGTCTGCGTTCGGGCAGGCCTAGCAGTCTGCCCTCGCTAGTTGCGGTCGCTAGCTCGCGACGAGCTCGTCTCCGCTCCGCTCGTAGTGGTTGCGCGCGTTCTCGAGCAGCTCGTGCCAGGACGTGACATCGGGCCGACGGCGCAGTAGTGCGCGGCGCTCACGCTCAGTCATCCCGCCCCAGACACCGAACTCGATCCGGTTGTCGAGGGCGTCGGCGAGGCACTCGGTCCTGACCGGGCAGCCACGGCAGATCAGCTTGGCCCTGTTCTGCGCCGCGCCCTGGACGAACAGCTCGTCCGGGTCCGTTCCCTTGCACGCGGCACGCGCAGTCCAGTCCGTGATCCACATCTGGCCCAGCCCCCTCTGATCTCGCGCCCGGGTGGGTGATCACGCCCGGGTGGCGTTCAGTCGCGGTCCGGAGCCGTCTCGGGGCGACAGGCTCCGACCAGTGATGGTCGCGGAAGAGTAACTTACGGAAGTCCGGCGCTCAGCGCTAGACCCCGGCGGGCCCATTTCGTGAATAGCCCAGTTGAGCTATACAGACACACGTGACTATCAGTTACACTACGGCCCCCAAACGGCCGGATAACTGAACGGAGCGTAGGCGGCTGCACACTGAACGTAACAGCAACGTGCCCGGAGCGAAACGGCGCTGGACCCTCCTGTAGCGGCCGGAAACACGCTGGCGAATCGGTCACATGCGACTGACCACTGCCAACGCAGCGTAGCCTGTTCGCGTGCAACATACCTGGCGCCGCGCCGGGACCAGGTTCGGAGCGGCCGGAACTCTCGCGATCGTGGCGGTAGTTGCGGCCCTCATCGCTGCCGGCATCGCGCTGCCGCTCGTCAGCATCGCCGGGATAGCCGTCCGTGACGCTGCCAACACCTTCGAAACGCTGCCGGTCGGTCAGCTGGGCACGGCACCGGTCCGCTCCGTGGTGTACGACGCCGAAGGCCAGGTTGTGACGTACTTCTATCCGAACGACGTCTACCGGGTGCCGGTCAGCTACAACCAGATCGCCCCGGTCATGCGGGATGCCATCGTGGCGATCGAGGACAACACTTTCTACACCCAGGGTGCGCTCGACCCGCGCGGCACCATCCGTGCTCTCCTGCACAACTCTGGCGGCGGGGGACTGCAGGGCGCTTCCACGCTGGCCCAGCAGTACGTGAAGAACGTGCGGATACTCCAGGCACGCACGCCAGCTCAGCAGCAATCGGCGTTCGCCCCGACGCTCCAGCGCAAATTGCAAGACCTCCGGGTCGCGGCGACCGTCGAGCACGAGATGACCGCAGACCAACTCCTGGCTGCTTACCTCAATGTCGCCTTCTTCTCTAACCACGCCTGGGGCATCCAGGTGGCTTCTGAGGTTTACTTCTCCAAGTCGGCGTCGCAGCTCACCCTGCCAGAGGCGGCACTGCTAGCCGGCATCGTGCAGGACCCGACCGAGTACAACCCGCTGCTCTACCCGTCCAACGCGATTACTCGACGCAACACAGTGCTGACTCGGATGGCTCAGCTGCACTACGTGACCAGCGCCGCGGCCGCGGCGGCCGAGAAGATGCCGCTAGGCCTCGATACTTCGGCAGCACCGCTGCAAACCGGCTGCGCCAGCCCGCACGCAAGCGAAGCCGCCTTCTTCTGCGATTACGTCCAGCACGTGCTCGAACGCAATTACCCGTCGGTCTGGAACGAGATCAACACCACCGGCGGGCTGGCCATCTACACGACGATGAATATGCGCGACCAGCAGGCCGCAGAGCATGCGGTCAACTACGTCGAGCCGCACGACAATGGCACCTACAATCCCGGCGGCAATGCCGACACTGAGGTACTGATCACACCGGGGACTGGCGCGGTCCGGGCAATCGCGGTGAACCGGCCGTACGGGAACGGCCGGGGACAGGACGAGATCGACTACGCGGTCAACTCGGAGTACGGCGGCGGCGAGGGCGTGCAGACCGGATCGTCATCGAAGATCTTCACGCTGGTGACAGCGCTCGAGCAGGGTTACCCGTTCGGGCACCAGATCAAGATCACCTCGCCGATGACGGTCGGCCCGTACTCCAACTGCCAGGGCCAGTACGTGGCACCGTTTACCTTCCACAACGCCGAGGGACCAAGCAAGGGCACCCAGATCTGGGAGTTGAACCAGGCCACGGTCGACTCGGTCAACATCTACTTCGCCAACCTGGAGCGGCAGGTCGGCCTGTGCAACGTGGTCAAGACAGCGGTCGAGATGGGCATGACCAGGGCGGACGGCACGTCTTTGCTGAAGGCCGATAAGCACGGCCCCGATGCCGGGCCGCCCGCTGACGACATCCAGAGCTTCACGCTCGGCGCGATCGATGTCTCCCCGATGAGCATGGCGGCCGCCTACGCCTCGGTGGCGGCGGGCGGCGTGTACTGCAGCCCGCAGGCCATCTCCAAGATCGTCGTGCAGGCGACGGGCAGGGAGCTGGACGCCGCCAAGCCGCATTGCCGCAGGGACATGCCGGCCGGAGTCGCGGATGCGGCCAACTACATCCTGCAGGGAGTGCTGTCAGTACCCGGCGCGACGGCCGACGGCCGCGGCATCGGCCGCCCGGCGGCGGGGAAGACCGGAACGGCCAACGGCGGCTTCTACGCCGCCTTCGCGGGTTACACTCCCACGCTGGCCGGTTACGTATCGGTGTTCAACCCGGTGAACCCGACCGGGGCAGGCGCGATGATCGGGCAGAACTCGTGCTACCGGGAGAGTACCGAGTTCGGCGGCGGCCTCGCCTGCCCGGGTCAGATGTACGGCGACAACGCTCCCGCCGCGACCTGGCAAGAGACCTTCACGCACGCGGACCTCGGGCCGCCCATCGGGTTCGTCTACCCACCGCATAGGTTCTTCTCCGAGGGCAACGGGCTGGGTGCTCCGAAGGTCGTCACGCCCAAGAAGGCGACCCATCACAATCCCGGCGGGCTCCCGGAGCCGCCCGTGCCGCCGGTGCAGCCGGGGCCGCCTCCGCCCACGCCACCGTTCCAGGCGCACGGCCACTGACCAGCGTCGGCGCCGTCAGCCTGCGAGCTGGCTCCGCACGATGGCCGCAACCCGAGCGCCTTCGGCCCGGCCAGCTACCCTGGGCGTAACGACCTTCATCACCGGACCGATGCCAGCCGGGCCCGAAGCGCCGGTCTCGGCTATGGCCGCCGCGACGATAGCGGCCAACTCGTCGTCGTCCAACTGTGCGGGCAAGTATCCGGCTAGCACGTCCTCCTCGGCGAGTTCGGCCGCGGCCTGGCTGGCCCGCCCCGCCGCGGCGAACGCCGCCGCCGCTTCCCGGCGCCGCTTGGCCTCCCGCCCGAGGATCCTGACCACCTCGTCGTCGGTCAGCTCGCGGGCCGCAGTCCCGGAGACCTCCTCGTTACTAATGGCAGTAAGGGCCATCCGAAGTGCCCGCACGCGCGTGTCATCCCTGGCCTTCATCGCGGTAACCAGATCGCCCCGCAGCCGCTCCTTGAGTGTGGTCATGGGCCTATAGTGCCGCCTCGGCCGCTGGGTGAGCGGTCTGACCACTTCGCGGGCCATGGCACCATGGGTGGATGCGAGCGCAGACCGTGATCACGGCCAGTGCCCTGGCCTGCGCGGCTGGCCTGGGCTACGCCAGCGTCATCGAGCGCAACTGGTTCGCACTGCGTCGGCTCGAAGTCCCGGTGCTCGCGCCTGGCTCGACGCCGCTGCGTGTCTTGCACATCTCCGACGTGCACCTCACACCGGGGCGGCACCGGCTGATGTCCTGGCTACGCTCCCTGGACGCGCTCGAGCCTGACCTGGTCGTCAACACCGGCGACTCGATCGCGCATCCCCAGGCGGTGGGCCCGTTCCTGGCGTCGCTAGGCCCGCTGCTGGGTCGGCCCGGCGTTTTCGTCTACGGCTCGAATGACCTCTATTCCCCCAAGCTGGCTAACCCCGCCAGGTACCTGTGGCGCACCAGCACTCGCGAACACGCCCGCGACGTGCCGGACCTGCCCTGGGCCGAGCTGGGCGACGGCATGGAGAGCGCGGGCTGGTTCAACGCGAACAACCAGCGTGGCCGGATCAAGGCCGGTGACCTCGACATCGAGGTGTCCGGCGTGCACGACTCGCACATCCGCAGAGACAGCTACGACGACGTTGCCAGGCCCGCTGATCCGCGCGCCGACTTGCGGCTCGCCGTGCTGCACTCGCCCGAGCCGGCCGTTCTCGACCAGTTCGTCGCCGACGGCTTCGATCTGCTGATGGCTGGCCACACCCATGGCGGCCAGCTCCGGCTGCCCGGCAGCGGCGCGCTGGTCACAAACTGCGGGATCTCCCGCGCCATGGCGAGCGGCCTGCACTCCTACCCCGATGCCGGCCTCGCTACCCCACCCTGGCTGCACGTCTCGGCTGGCCTTGGCACCTCGCCCTATGCGCCGGTCCGGTTCTGCTGCCGGCCCGAGGCCACGCTGCTCACCCTCGTAGCCCGGATCGGCTAGACTTCTCGGGCGGTTCGCGGGGTGTAGCGCAGCTTGGCAGCGCGCTTCGTTCGGGACGAAGAGGCCGCCGGTTCA
>JASHSO010000254.1 GCA_030038715.1 Streptosporangiaceae bacterium | reverse complement strand
ACGGCGCCAAGGAGGAGGAGATCACCGGGTTGCTGTCGAGCGCGCGGCCTAACCGCGATGGCGAGCGACTGGTTGGCGCGACCGGCAAGGCGACGCTGTACGACGGCAGGACCGGCGAACCATTCAAGGACCCGATCTCAGTCGGCTACATCTACATCCTGAAGCTCCTGCACCTGGTGGACGACAAGATCCACGCCAGGTCCACCGGCCCGTACTCGATGATCACCCAGCAGCCGCTCGGCGGTAAGGCGCAGTTCGGCGGCCAGCGCTTCGGTGAGATGGAGGTCTGGGCGCTGGAGGCCTATGGCGCCGCATACGCACTGCAGGAACTGCTCACGATCAAGTCCGACGACATCCTCGGCCGGGTCAAGGTCTACGAGGCCATCGTGAAGGGCGAGAACATCCCCGAACCCGGCATCCCGGAGTCGTTCAAGGTGCTGATCAAGGAGATGCAGTCGCTCTGTCTGAACGTGGAGGTGCTTTCCAGCGACGGCGCGGCGATCGAGATGCGCGACACCGACGAAGACGTCTTCCGCGCGGCGGAGGAGCTCGGCATCGACCTGTCCAGGCGTGAGCCGAGCAGCGTCGAAGAGGTCTGACCAGCCACGAGAAGTCCGACGAACTACCCAGGGGAATCAACAACGTGCTAGACGTTAACTTCTTCGACGACCTGCGGATTGGACTCGCCACTGCCGACGACATCCGGCTGTGGTCGCACGGCGAGGTCAAGAAGCCGGAGACCATCAACTACCGGACCCTGAAGCCGGAAAAGGACGGGCTGTTCTGCGAGAAGATCTTCGGCCCGACCAGGGACTGGGAGTGCTACTGCGGTAAGTACAAGCGGGTCAGGTTCAAGGGCATCATCTGCGAGCGCTGCGGCGTCGAGGTCACCAGGGCCAAGGTGCGGCGCGAGCGGATGGGCCACATCGAGCTGGCTGCGCCCGTTACCCATATCTGGTACTTCAAGGGCGTCCCTAGCCGTCTCGGCTACCTGCTCGACCTGGCGCCGAAGGATCTCGAGAAGGTCATCTACTTCGCCGCCTACATGATCACCTATGTGGACGAGGACGCGAGGGCACGGGACCTGCCGAGCCTCGAGGCCAAGATCACGGTCGAGAAGGGGCAGATCGAGCAGCGGCGCGATGCCGACATCGAGGTCCGCCAGACCAAGCTGGAAAAGGACCTGGCCGAGCTCGAAGCCGCCGGCGCCAAGGGTGACGCGCGGCGCAAGGTCCGCGAATCAGCCGACCGGGAGTGCAAGCAGATCCGCGACCGCGCACAGCGCGAGATCGACAGGATCGAGGAAGTGTGGACCCGGTTCCGTGGCCTGAAGGTGCAAGACCTGGAGGGCGACGAGTTGCTCTACCGGGAGATGCGCGACCGCTTCGGGCGGTACTTCCGCGGCGGCATGGGCGCGCAGGCCATCCAGGAGCGGGTCGGCAGCTTCGACCTCGAGGCCGAGGCTGCGGGGCTGCGCGAGATCATCCGCACCGGCAAGGGCCAGCGCAAGGCGCGGGCGCTCAAGCGGCTCAAGGTGGTGTCGGCGTTCCTGAATACCTCCAACAGCCCGCTGGGCATGGTGCTCGACTGCATTCCGGTGATCCCGCCGGACCTGCGTCCGATGGTGCAGCTCGACGGCGGCAGGTTCGCCACCAGCGACCTCAACGACCTTTACCGGCGGGTCATTAACCGGAACAATCGGCTGAAGAGGCTGCTCGACCTCGGTGCGCCCGAGATCATCGTGAACAACGAGAAGCGGATGCTGCAGGAGGCCGTGGACTCGCTGTTCGACAACGGCCGCCGCGGCCGCCCGGTGACAGGCCCGGGCAACCGGCCGCTGAAGTCCCTGTCGGACATGCTCAAGGGCAAGCAGGGCCGGTTCCGGCAGAACTTGCTCGGCAAGCGTGTCGACTACTCAGGGCGCAGCGTCATCGTCGTCGGCCCGCAGCTCAAGCTGCACCAGTGCGGCCTGCCGAAGGAGATGGCAGTCGAGCTGTTCAAGCCGTTCGTGATGAAGCGCCTGGTGGACCTCAATCACGCGCAGAACATCAAGTCGGCCAAGCGGATGGTGGAGCGGGCCAGGCCCGTTGTCTGGGACGTGCTCGAGGAGGTCATCACCGAGCATCCGGTGCTGCTGAACCGGGCGCCGACGCTGCACCGCCTCGGCATCCAGGCCTTCGAGCCGCAACTGGTTGAGGGCAAGGCCATCCAGATCCACCCGCTGGTCTGCACCGCGTTCAACGCCGACTTCGATGGCGACCAGATGGCCGTGCATGTGCCGCTGTCGGCGGAGGCTCAGGCCGAGGCGCGGATCCTCATGCTGTCCACCAACAACATTCTCAAGCCCGCCGACGGCAAGCCGGTAACCATGCCAACCCAGGACATGGTCATCGGGATCTACGTGCTGACCAGGGAGGAACCGGACGCGCCCGGCAGCGGCCGGGCGTTCGGCAGCCTGGCCGAGGCGCTGATGGCTTACGACCGCGACGAGCTTGACTTGCAAGCCAAGGTCGACATCAGGTTGCGGGACATCACGCCGCCTGTCGGGTTCACTCCGCCGGATGGCTGGGAGCCCGGCCAGCCGCTGCGGCTGACCACCACGCTCGGCCGGTGCCTGCTGAACGAGACACTGCCGGACGACTATCCGTTCGTCAACTTCGAGGTCGGCAAGAAG
The DNA here is from genome assembly GCA_030038715.1 of Streptosporangiaceae bacterium. Lineage (GTDB taxonomy): Bacteria > Actinomycetota > Actinomycetes > Streptosporangiales > Streptosporangiaceae > JAJYUU01. Next base: position 3,600 of record JASHSO010000254.1, on the reverse strand, counting down.
CAGCTCTCCACGATCGTGAACGAGCTGGCAGAGACCTACCCGAAGGTCGAGGTCGCGGCGGCGCTCGACGCGCTGAAGGACGCCGGCTTCCACTGGGCGACTAGGTCCGGCGTCACCGTCGCGATCGATGAGGTCGTGGCCCCGCCGAACAAGCGGCAGATTCTGGACAGCTACGAGAAGCGGGCCGACAAGGTGCAGCGCGAGTACGAGCGCGGCCTGATCACCGACGACGAGCGGCGCCAGGAGCTAATCGAGATCTGGACGCACGCGACGGCGGACGTGGCCCAGGACATGGAGAAGGCCTTCCCCGAGACCAACTCGGTCTGGATGATGGTCAACTCCGGCGCTGGCGGGAACCTGATGCAGATCAGGCAGATCGCCGGCATGCATGGACTGGTGTCCAACCCCAAGGGCGAGACGATCCCGCGGCCGATCAAGTCCAGCTTCCGCGAGGGCCTGTCGGTGCTGGAGTACTTCATCTCCACCCACGGCGCACGAAAGGGCCTCGCGGACACCGCGCTGCGGACCGCGGACTCCGGGTACCTGACCAGGCGCCTGGTGGATGTGGCGCAGGACGTCATCGTGCGCGAGGAAGACTGCGGCACTGACCGGTCGCTGCCGATGCGGATCGGCGAACAGCTGCCCGACGGCACGGTCCGCAAGCTCCCGAACATCGAGAACACCGGCACGGGGCGGACCATCGCCGAGGACGTGGTCGGGCCCGACGGAACCGTGCTGGCTACAGCCGACTCGGACATGACCGAGTCCATGATTGACTCGCTGATCGCGGCGGGTGTGGATGTCATCAGGACCTACTCGGTGCTGGTCTGCCAGGCCAAGGTCGGCGTATGCGCCAAGTGCTACGGCCGGTCGCTGGCCACGGGCAAGCGGGTGGACGTCGGCGAGGCGGTGGGCATCATCGCCGCCCAGTCCATCGGCGAGCCTGGCACCCAGCTGACGATGCGGACCTTCCACACCGGCGGCGTGGCCGGCCTGGACATCACCCACGGCCTGCCCCGCATCCAGGAGCTGTTCGAGGCGAGGATCCCCAAGGGCCTGGCGCCGATCAGCGAGGTCGAGGGCAAGGTCAGGATCGATGAGCAGGACAAGGCCCGCAAGATCGTGATCACGCCGGACGACGGCTCCGACGAGGTGGCCTACCAGGTTTCGATGCGGTCGCGCCTGCTGGTCAGCGACGGCGACCACGTCAGGGTTGGCCAGCAGCTCATTGCCGGCGCTGTCAACCCGCACGAGGTGCTGCGTATCCTCGGCTCGCGCGAGGTGCAGCTGCACCTGGTGCACGAGGTGCAGGAGGTCTACCGGTCGCAGGGCGTGTCGATCCACGACAAGCACATCGAGATCATCATCCGGCAGATGCTCAAGCGGGTGAACGTGCTCGAGTCCGGCGACACCGAGCTACTGCCGGGCGAGCTGGTCGAGCGGCCGAAGTTCGAGGAGGTCAATCGTGCCGTGGTGGAGGCTGGCGGTACCTCGGCCGCCGGCCGCCCGGTGCTGATGGGCATCACCAAGGCGTCGCTGGCCACCGAGTCCTGGCTGTCGGCGGCCTCGTTCCAGGAGACCACGCGAGTGCTTACCGACGCGGCGATCCACGCCCGCTCGGACTCGCTGGTCGGCCTGAAGGAGAACGTGATCATCGGCAAGCTGATCCCGGCGGGGACCGGCATGCAGCGCTACCGGGCGCTTCGTGTCGAGCCGACCGAGGAGGCCAAGGCGGCCGTCTACCCGCCCACGTCCTATGACAGCCCGGCGGATTACTCGTTCGGCCAGGCGTCGGGGCAGGCAATCCCGCTTGAGGAGTACGACTTCGGGGCCTACAACAGATAGGAACGTGGTCGGTTCAGACCACGCCGCGGCGGCCAGGCTGCAGCCTGGCCGCCGCGGCTTTCTGTGTAGTGCCGGTGCGCAGAGCCCCGGGGCACTGGCCGCGCCGCTTTGTGTGTTGTGCCGCTGCGCGCGGTGCTCCAGGCGCCGCCCCGGGCGGCTCGGCGCGCCGTCCGGGGCGGCTCGGTGCGCGCATCCAGCCGCGACCCTGACCTCGTAACCGTTCGGTGGCCATAAAAGGTGTATATCGGTCACAAAAATCACTGGAACAGTTACAAAGTAGGGCCGGCGCCCTCGGTGCTGCTGCTGTCAACCGGGACAGGCCCTGCAACGCGGCGGGACAGGGCCTGCGACGGGCCCGGGCGTCCGGTCGGTCAGCCGGGGACGGGGCCTGCCACCGGCCGGCCGGCGGCCGCGGCCAGCCTGACGAACGCGGCCGCGTCCGCTGGTGCGGCCGCTCCCTGGTCGTTGTTGAAGTAGCCGAACACGTCGGCGTCGGACGACCAGGTCGCCGTGATGCGGCGCAGCCAACTTTCGAGGGCCTGCCTGCCATATCGCGGCCAGGGGCGGGCGCCACCCTCATGGAAGCGCAGGTAGCCCCAGTCGGCCGTGCGCCATAGTGGCGACAGCGGCCTGCCGAGCCGGTCCGCCCAGCACAGCGCGGCGTTGTGCCGCTCTAGGACGATCTTGACCGAGCTAGTCCACCACGACGGGTGGCGGAACTCCGCGCAGAGCCGAAGGCGGCCGCCACTGTCCGGCTTGAACTGGGCCTCGAACTCGCCAAGGCACTCCTCGAGCGCCGCCGCATCCGCCCGCATTGTCGGCGGCAGTTGCAGCAAAACCGGCCCCAACCGCTCGCCGAGCCCGGACGCGGACTCGAGCAACCGCGCGACCGGTTCGGCGGGCTCGCGCAGCCGCCTGACATGCGTCAGGTACCGGCTGGCTTTGATCGCCATCAGGAAGCCGTCTGGCGTGCGGGCGCGCCAGGCCGCGAATGTCTCAGGTCGCGCTAGACGGTAGAACGTCCCGTTGTTCTCGACCGTCGGGAAGGTTGCCGCGTAGTGCTCAAGCCACCTTGTGGTCGGCAGCCCCGGCGGGTAGAAGGTTTCCCGCCAATCACGGTACTGCCAGCCGGAGGTACCGATGAGCAACGACATTCCAGGACACTAGCCTGCTGTCAGCCGGGCCGTGCGTCCCCGGTGCCGGCACCGCCGGGATCACAAAGCCATAAACACTGGCTGGCTGTCCGGTCAGCGTCGGCTAAGCTCGCATCCAGCGGAGGTTCAGATTGCGGCCCGCTTTGACCAGAACGGCAAGGGTTAGGTAATCTAGATCTCCGCACCCGTGACGGCGGGTGCGCGCCTGTGTGACCGCGGTCTCCTGGTCTGAGGGGTCAGGAGCCTGCATGGGCCAGGCGAGCAGGCACACTTTCCCTTCCGGATCCTGGGCTCGGTTGAGCCCCGGTGTGTTGTGAACGTGACGACACGCCCGACCCCGGGGGGCGAGCGGGCAAGTAAACCAGCAGGTCAACGGATGTCCCAGACCGCGCGTAGAGCGTGGCGGGGAGCGAGAGGCCGCGCCAGCCTGGCGCGGTTAGCACGAAGAGCCGTGTCGGCGAGGCGCGGTAGACACGAGGAGCGAAGACCAGGCAGCGCCGCGAGGCGCATGGCAGAGAAATACGGAGACGCGTTGCCCACGATCCAGCAGCTGGTCCGTAAGGGTCGGCAGGACAAGGTAGCCAAGAACAAGACTCCGGCG
>JASHSO010000253.1 GCA_030038715.1 Streptosporangiaceae bacterium | reverse complement strand
CAGGCCGGGCGCGTCACGCGGATCTTGGACTGCTCGTGCCCGGTCTCCGCCCAGTCGGCCATGAACTGGGCTTCGAGCCCGTGGCTGCGCGCCAGGTCCAGCAGCGTCTCGGTGCGGTAGTAGAAGTCCTCGCGCAGGACCTGATGTTCGGTGCCATCGGTCCGGTCGAAGGTGAAGTCGAAGAAGCCGCCGGGCGTCATGACACGGCCGACGTGTTTGAGGCACTCGTCGATGACGCCGATCGGCGAGTGCGAGAACACGCTGTGCGCGTGCACGACGTCGAAGTAGCCGTCCGGCAGGAAGTCCAGCCTCAGGTCGTTGACCAGGCTCAGGTTCGGCAGCTTCCGTTGCAGCCCGTAGGCAACGATCGTCTGCTGGGCCGCGAGCAGGATGTCCGGCGAGATGTCGGTGCCGTAGTAGTTGCCGGAGTCAAGGAAGTCGATGAACAGCCGGCCAGCCCGCAGGTTGCCGCAGCCGATCTCCAGCATCTTCATGTCCGGCTTGAGTCCGTTGCTGACCAGGTAGTCGAACTGGACCTGGCCGATCCGCAGCCAGGACTCGTGGGACCTGCTGCCGACCGCTGCGTCGCTGCTGCGCGCGGTGTCCGAACGCATGACAGCCCGGTAATAGCTGACGTGATCACGCGTGGTCAGCCAGAGCCAGGTGTCGCGACCTCGGCGGCGGGCATAGCCGACGATGCGGTCCGGGTGCTTGGCCGCGTAGGCGACCTTGTAGGTCAGCCGGGAGCGATCCTTACCGTGCACGCGACCAACAGTAGGGCAGTCCCGGCCTTCCGGCAGCGTCAGACGGGCGTGCCTCCCCCGTCATCGGCCTCCTTAGGGTGGCGGCTGGCGGCCCGCGTAGCCAGCATCTTGGCCGTATGGACACCAGCGCCCAGGACAATTCCCCAGATCAGCGCCTCACCGAGGGCAACCGTCGGGTCCTCAGGATGCTCGGGCGGCTCCTTGCCCGTGAGCTTTGTCCAGCCGAAGGTCAGCAGCTTACGCGCAGCGAAAGCAGCCACAGCGCCGACAACGGCGGTCACCGCGCGGGAGCCGACACTGCTCTTGTTGTCTGCCATAAGCTCTTCCTTCCTCGCCCACGGGCTCGGGATGCGGCGACCTGCCGTGGGTGTACCCAGGCTGGTGTGATCATCCCACGGAGGAGCCATCCCGGCGGGCGGAGGGTCGGCAAAGCTCGATTGCCTCGGCGAGTTCAGCCGGCCGCCTGGTCGCGATCAGCCAGTACGGGGTGGCCGCGTCCGGCGCTGTCACCTGCACGTAGACCGCGTACCTGAGGTACGGCCTGATCAGCAGGTGCGCGCGCGGGTCGGCTCGCGGTCCGCGCATCGCGCTGGCCTGCGCCTCGTCAAGCGCGACCACATCACCGGCCTGGGCCAGCGGAAGCGTCGCGTGAGCAGCGCGCAGCTCGCCGGGCACCACTTCGATGGTCGCCCGCCCCCAGTTCAGCAAGAACGCGGCCAGCACGCAGAAGAGAGCGGCGAAGACGGCAATAGTGATGCCAAGGTCGAAACCGGTCCAGACGATCGCCCCGAACGTGAACATCGTGAGCGCGCCGGTGATCCACCACAGCGGCGGCGCGAACAGGCGCTCGTGGTAGCTGTGCATGGCACCACCGTAGTTGGTTACATGTAGTGCATGACGGGCCGATGGACCGCGGCCAGCGGCAAGACCAAGGCGGACGACGATGCTCGGGCCGCCGAGCTGGGCTCTGCAGGTGCGCAGCAGGACTCAGCGCCCGCCGAGCTGAACTCGACCGGGGGTGTCAGCGCGGCGGGCGGCGCCGTCGCGGACCAGGCGCAGCCGGAAGCCGGCGAGACCGGCGCGGACCGGCCAGAGCAGCCCCGCGGGCCCGCGTCCGGTGTCAACCGGGTACTGCAGCAGGCAGCGGCCTGGTCCTGGTGCCTGTTGCTGACCGGCTTGGTGATCTACCTGGCGTTCCGGCTGGCGATAGCGCTCAAGCTGGTCGTCCTGCCGGTCATCGCGGCGCTGCTGCTGACCGCGCTGCTGCAGCCGCTCACAGCCGTGCTGCGGCGGCGTGGTATGCCGTCCCTGCTCGCCACGTGGTGCACGTTCCTGGGCGCGCTGCTGGTGATCGCCGGGGCGATTACGCTGTTCGCGAACCGGGTGAGCGCCGATTACCCGACGCTGTCGGCAGAGGTGCAGCGAACCGCGGTCCAGGTCCAGCACTCGCTGGCCGGGCCGCCGTTCCACCTGAACGCCAAGCGACTGCAGCAGCTCACCAACGATCTGGTGAAGTTCCTGTCCCAGCACAAGACACAGGTGGCGGGAACGGTGCTGACCGGCGGGCGATACGCGGTCGAGCTGCTCACCGGCCTGGTCCTGATGCTGTTCATCACGTTCTTCTTGCTGAAGGACGGATCGCGGATCTGGTCGTGGCTGATCAGCGGGCTCAGGCCGGAGGCCAGGCGACGCGCGGCCATCGCGGGGGACTCGGCCTGGCGGGCGCTGGTCAACTACATGCGGGGCACGATAGCGGTCGCGGCCATCCACGCCGTTGTCATCGGGGTAGCACTCTGGCTGTTGCGGGTGCCGCTGGTTGTCCCGTTCATCGTGCTGGTGTTCCTCGCGGCGTTCGTGCCGATCGTGGGAATCCTGGTGGTCGGCGGGCTGGCGATCTTGGTAGCGCTTGCGACGAAGGGCTGGGTGGCCGCAGTGATCTTGCTGGCGGTCCTGCTCGTCGAGAACCAGATAGAGGGTCACCTGCTGCAGCCGCTCGTCGTGGGGCGGATCATCCGGCTGCATCCGCTGGCGATCATACTGGTGCTGGCCGTCGGCGCACTGGTGGCCGGGATCCCCGGCGCCATCGTTGCCGTGCCGATCGCGGCGGTGGTTACGTACGCCTGGCCGGCGCTGCGCTACGGTCGGCCTGGTGACCCGTGAGATGCGGAGTCGCCTTCCACCGAGGAAGGTGTCATGCCCTGCGCCAGCACCGAGTACGGATCTGTCGAGGTCCTGATCAGGCGGCTCGATCCGGGCCTGCCGCTGCCGCGCCGTGCGCACCCAGGCGATGCCGGATATGACCTGTTCATCACTGCCGACGTCGAGCTAGCACCGGGACAGCGCACGGTCGTCGGCACCGGCGTGAGCATCGCGCTGCCCGACGGGTACGCGGGATTTGTTCATCCCCGCTCTGGCCTGGCCGAACGGCACGGCGTCACGATCGTGAACGCGCCGGGCACGGTGGACGCGGGGTACCGTGGCGAGATCAAGGTAATCCTGGCGAACACCGACGCTGAGCATTCGGTCAGCTTCCGGCGGGGAGACCGTATCGCGCAGCTTGTCATCCAGCGCATCGAGCGCGCGACTTTCCACGAGGTCGAGATCCTGCCGGGATCGCACCGGGGTGCGGACGGGCACGGATCTACCGGCGGCCATGCGATGACCGGTGGTTCTCCGGATGGGAACGAGGTCCCCGGCGGCCGGTAGGGTGCGCCGGAGGTTAGGAGCATGCGGGGTGTTCAGAAGGCGGCGCCGTGACGGCGATGACGGGGCCGAACGGGAACCCGCTGCGGTGAGCTACCCGGAAGCCGACGACGAACTGTCCGAGGATGAATACCTGGACGACTACGACGAGCCGGCC
>JASHSO010000252.1 GCA_030038715.1 Streptosporangiaceae bacterium | reverse complement strand
TGCGTCATCACGTAGTTGAAGAGCCGGAGCATCTCCTCGACGGTCTTCACCCGGCGCTCACGCGCCGGCGACGTGCGGTAAGGAACCTGCTCGAGCATGAGCCGGAACAGCATGGAGATCTCAGGATCCTCCTCGATCAGCCGACGGAATTCATCGACGACCGGGAGCAGCGGCCGTTCGCCTTCCGCGTCGACCTTCGCGACCAGCTCACCCACCCACTGGCTGAGGAGCGCCTGATCCGAGGGCAGCCAACCGCCAACCCGGGACGGTGCGGTTGATGTCATCACGTCTCCCTGCCCGGCGCAGACCAGGATGCGCCCAATGGATCAGGCGACGTCCGCCGGCGCGCCAGCGGCCGCCATGTGGTCAGCAAGTCGCTCGACGGCGGTTCGCAGCCTGCGGAAATACGCAGCGCGGCTCAGCAGCAGCTTGCTGGCCGCTGCTTCGTGGCTCCGGAGCGGTTTGAGGTAGCCGGCGATGAGCACGTCACGCAACAGCCGTTCGGACTCGCTGTCGCCGAACGCCTCGTCGGTGGCCCGCCAGACTAGCTGCTGCACCGACTCAGCCCGTTCCGGTACGGAGGAGCCATGGGCAAGCCGGCTACGGGCCAGCTCACGTGGCACGCGGAAGTTCTTCAGTATGTCGCGCACGGTTCCCAGATCGGCCACAGGAAGGCACGCCGGGCCAGGCGCCGGCAGGCCGAGCTCGGCGTAGATCTGGTCGCGCATGAAGGTGAAGATGCCGCCGGGTCCGTAGTCAAGCCGGTAGCACTGGACGACGTCACCCGCGAGGCAGGCGTCCAGGTCGGGCAGGTGCACGGCACCGACTGCGTGCGCGAACTCGACAGCGCCGGGCAGTCTCGGGTCGATCGGCAGGTAAGCGAACCGTGGACTTAGCGACCCGCACCGCAGGATGCCAGCGATACCCAGCATTGCCTGGACCTTGCCTCGACTGAAGTCGACGGCCGCGTGCCACATCACCGAGTCGCCGAGCGCGGCGTTCCGGCGGGCGTCGGCCAGCCAAGGTCCGGCGAGCAGGTCGTCGGCAGCGAACGCAGGCGCGGTCGCCAGGCTCATGCTGACAAGGAAGCCGCAGACTCGGTCGGACAGGTCCCTGGCGATGGCGACACGGTCCGGCGCCTCGGCGAAGTACCGCCGGGTCAGCTGCCACCAGAGCCGTTCGTGCTCAGCGGTCAGCTCCTCGATCCGTTCCGCGTCGCCGGGTCGTACCGAGTCGATCCGGAAGCTGACGTAGCCGTCCCAGCTGAAGCCCCAACGCAGGAGCGGATTCTCCACCAGGTGCGCCATCTCAATCAGCAGCATCTGGTCGCCGGCAGTGCCCCGCGACCACAGGTAGTCCGCGACGCGCCGCCGCAGGTCATGCTCCAGCACCGGATTGCGCTGGCGCAGGTCGGCCAGCAGTGCCTTGCGCGCAAGCTCGTGCATGGTCAGGCCACTGCCGAACGGCTCGGTGATACTCAGCTCGGAAAGCTGGCGGTAGGCCAGTTCGGGGTCCTCGCCGGGCAGGACGGTCCGCAGTAGGTCGAACGTGACGTTTCTGGCCACGATCGCGATGCCAAGTGCAGATGGGCGTATTTCGTGCAGCTTCGTGTCGACCAGCCGGTGCAGCAGAACGCGCAGGATCTCGGGCCGGTCGGGCGCGCTGGCGGCGTTCCAGTCGGCGTCGGCGATCGCCGCGTCCGCGGCGAGAGCGAGCGCGAGCGGAGAACCATCGGCCCAGTCGACGATGGCATCGACGCGGCCGTCTGTCAGCCCTCGCGCCGCCAGCAGGTGGCTGGCTTCACGCGAAGACAGACCCATCAAGTCGATCCTTGCCGTCACGGCTTCCCAGCCGCCAGTGAACCAGGCTGGGTCAGGTGCGCCACGCCCTGCGATCAGGACGAGTGTTCGGTGCGGCAGGTCAGGTAGTAGGTCCTGCCGGAAGTAGGAGTCGAGAGCCGCCATCCGCTCGTAGGAATCAAGCAGCACGAGGAGCTGGTCTGCATCTTCCTCCTTGCGCAGCCTCGCTTCGAGAGCGCCCGGAGCCGGACCGAGCTCGCGGCCGTCGATGGAAGCTACCCGGATACCGCGATCGCGAGCATGCCGAGCGATCTCCCGCAGCAGCGTGCTCTTACCGATGCCGCCCGGGCCACAGATATGAACTGCGCTCGCTGGCGGGTCGTCAAAGTCGAGGCATCGATCGAGGAAGGCGACCTCGTCTGCGCGCCCGGTAAAGCGGGAGCGATCCCGATCCTCAAGCCGGTCCGCAAGAGTCCGGCGCGGCAGCTCGACCCGCATCGACCCCACCCCTGCTCGGACGGTGCGCTGAGTCCGCGCGGAACGGGGGCGACATCGCGGACTTTGCGACATGCGCAGCGTACCAAATAGAGACCCCACTGATATTGCCGCCGATCAGGCTGCATTGGAGTCTGAGGCCGGTGTGACCTGAAGGGAATCAGCGACCGGGGTGGAAATCACGAGGGAGTAAGCCCGTGGGAATGATGAAGCGTATGAAGGACATGAAGGACATGGTCCACGCTGCGCCAGACATGATCGCCCAGGCGCAGCAGCTTGGTGCCCAAGCGCAGCAGATGGCGGCAGCGCAGCAGGCGGCGGCGCAAGCGCGGTACGGGGCGCAGATGCAGACGGGGCAGTTCGGCGGCTTGCCGGGCGCCCAGCCTGCTGACGTTGCTGCCACCGGAGCAGACTTCGAACCGGTAGCCGGTGTGTCGCTTGAAGAGTACGCCGCCGTCTCCAGGGGCCTCGCTGCCTATAACTACGACGGGACAAAGCTGCCAGAGATCGCGGCATCGCGGGGGATTCCGGCCGAATCCTGGGACGAGGCGGCCAAGGGGTGGAACGCCCGGATCCAGGCCAACCCGGCGGTTGCCAGTCGCTTCAACCAGCTCTACCGAGGGGTCTGACCGATGGGCATGTTCAAGGACATCAGGAACCTGCAGAAGCAGGCCCGGCAGCTGGAGAACAGCATGCCGCCGGTCGCCGAGCGGATGGCGGCGGCGCAGGAGCGAATGGCCACGGCCAATCAGGTGATGGCGGCGCAGACCGAGGCCGCGAACGCCGCCGCGGCGGCGGCCGCTGGCCTGGCCAACGGAACTGCAGTGCGCAGAACAGTGATGATCTCGAACATGCGGCAGGTCGGACTGATCAACTTCGATCCGCTCGTGGAGTTCGAGCTGACTGTGATGGCCGACGGGATGCCGCCATACCCGGCGACGACCCAGCAGCCGGTTAGCCAGATGCAGATCGGCCGGCTCCAGCCGGGAATGATGCTCCAGGGTGCCGTCGACCCGACCAACCCGACTGCGGTCTGGCTTGACCTGTCTGGTATCTGATCTCGCGACGGTTCCTCGGCGCCGACGGTGTCATCGCTGGTACTGCGTGCGTGATCGCATGTCTGCTGGCCGCTACGGCGGGCAGTCTCACTCCCGTGTCAGCCTGGTGTCTGCTCCGCGCGCAGGCCCTGACCAGCGCCACTTGGCTGGCTACGATCCGGCTATGGGTCTGCTCCGAAAGGTCACCGCGCCGAAGCAAGCGAGTCAGTCGGCAGCGCCGCCAACCGCAGCCGAGAAGCTGCAGCAAGTCATCAACACAGCAGGAAAGGCATCGCTCTTCGCCTACAGCGACCTCGTCAAGAAGGTCGACTGCTTGCGGTGCGGTGCCCCCAAGCAGCTGCCGTCAAAGACTGCGTACCTGTACTGCGACCACTGCGGTTCGCTGGTGGACTACGACTTCCGGCTAGCAAACCTTGGCACCAACGCCGGCTACACCAACACTGTGTTCCGGCAGCTCGTCAAGCCTGTACAAGCAGAGATCGACCGAGCGAGGGCGTTCCAGGACAAGGGCCGATACCGCGAGCTTTACAAGAGCGTCTTCCTGGAGTGGCTCCGCGAGTGCCCCCAGGCGGCGTCGCCGCGTGTAGCGTCGGACGAGGGATTCCGGGACCGGATGGCGAGCTACATGACCGAGGGCATGGTCGTCAGGGACTTCGACCCGAACCTGGCCATGCTGGACGTGAAGTACAACATGGCGGTGCGCAGTCTCAAGCGACTCCCAATGCCGGACGGCCAGGCCTGGCGGGTCAGCGACGAGATCTGGCAGGTCGCCAGCCTGTTCAAAGAGCAGACAGATGCGGCGTACAGGCTCATGGATGAACAAGGCGTACTCGCCATGGATCCGGACGAGGCCCCGCCGGGCGTGCCTGTCCGGATGGAGTACTCGATCTTCTGTCAAGGCTGGATACCGCACTTGGAGCAAGAGCAGGCCGACTACCTGCTGGGGATGTTCGGACTGACAGGCGAGTACAGGCGGGCGGACGTCAGCAACGCCGAAGCTAGGAAGTGCGGCGGATGCGGTGACGAGATGAAGGTGCTGCCGGAGGCTCGTGCGGCCGTGTGCGAGTCGTGCGGCCGCAAGCTCGACATCGCTGGTGGTCAGACGCCGTGCCAGAGCTGCGGTGCGCCGCTGTCCTTCCCGGTTGGCATCAGCCGGATCGAGTGCCCGTACTGCCACAGCGAGACGCACAGAATCTGATGCCGCCGGGACACCCGCAGCGAGATGGCGGGCTGCACGAGCCTTGGTCGTTTGTCCGTCGTGGCGGTATGAGCGAGAGCACCGGTGCCGAGGATCTCGCTGTGGACAGGCACGGCATCACCCGTCACGAATCGGGCCGATACATCGATCGCTGCCGCTCAGACCTTTGTCCGGTAACACGGTCGAGATGCGGCCGGCCAAGCACTGTGGCGATGATCGATATGGGCCACCGCGTTCCCGCGATGCTCGTAACCCGGACCGGCATTACACGTGCTCAGCAGGCCCGGCCGCCATGGCGGCGAACTGCCCGGCGGGCGCTTCCGGCTTAGGAGGCTGGCCTCTCGAGGCGCACACAGGGCGCGCGGCGCCCTGCCAGTCGTTGCAGTCGCTGACTGATTGGGGCGGGTCGATCCGGCCGCATCGGGGGAGGTTGGGGGAGGCGTGCCGGGTCCTCGACGCGGCGAAACGAGCAGCCGGATGCCGGCGACGTCTGGCGAGGAAACATGGATTCAGGGGGCGGGAACCGGCTCGGCGGCCGGCTGCCACTCC
>JASHSO010000021.1 GCA_030038715.1 Streptosporangiaceae bacterium | reverse complement strand
GCCCAACGCGATCGCTTGGGCGATTGCCTTCTCGCTCGGCCCCGGGTTCGCCTTCGGGTCGGGCACGACGGTCGCGGCCACCGGTTCCGCGCTCGGCGCGCTACCAGCGCTGCCCGTATTGGCCGCGCTGCCACCTGGCGTGCACGGCACCATGCCGACGTGGCTGGCTCCTGTCGTGCTCGCGCTGCCCTACCTGGCTGGCGGCGTCGGCGGCGTCCTGATTGCCAGGACGGCGCCTGCGCTCACCGTCGAAGCCGCACCACTGTGGGGACTGGCCTGCGGAGCTGTGGCTGGCGGCCTGCTCGGACTGGTCGCGGCGTTCTCTGGCGGCCCGCTTGGCGATTCACGGCTCGCGGCTGTGGGCCCGTCGGGCTGGCAGGTCGCCGTCGTGGCGGCGTTGGAGATAGGAGTGTCAGCCGCGGTCACTGCCGGACTGGTGAATTATGTCGCGCTGCGACGCGCCTCCCGGTCGGGTGCACCCGGGTCGGTGGCGGGGCGGGGCGCGGACAAGAGCGATCCAGCCAGCACTCGCCACGTCATCTACCTGGACCCGCGGGCTGGCGATAAGCCAGGCGGTCGGCCATCTGGCGGCACCGGCCCGTCGGCGCTGCCCTGAGGCGACCGGCTGCGTCTCCTGCGTGGCGCCACCGCGGCACAGACCGGGAAAGGCAGCGCCGGGCCCGAGTTACCGGAAGTCAGGTACGCAGAAGCGGCCGCGAGTAAGCCTTGTACGCTGAAAGCTCCGGTGCAATCGCATGGCAATCAGCCACCGAAGGAGCCGACCGTCAGTCAGTCACGTTTGCTCGTGCTGGTATCCGGCGCCGGCAGTATCTTGCAGGCGCTGATGGACGCCTGCACGCGGCCCGACTTCGGGGCGCGGATCGTGGCTGTCGGGGCCGACAGGGACGGCACTGGCGCCGTCGTGCGGGCGCAGCAGGCCGGCATTCCGACATTCGTGCTGCCGGTGCGGGACTTTCCCGATCGAGCCGGGTGGGACAAGGCGCTGACGCAGGCGTGCGCCGAGTTCCGGCCGGACCTCGTGATCGCAGCGGGCTTTCTCAAGCTCGTGGGCGCTGAGTTCCTGGCCGAATTCGGCGGGCGCGTGGTCAACACCCATCCGGCGCTGCTGCCATCTTTCCCCGGGCTGCACAGCGTGCGCGATGCGCTAGCCCACGGGGTCAAGGTCACGGGCTGCAGCGTGATACTTGTCGATTCCGGGGTAGACAGCGGTCCGATCCTGGCGCAGGCCGCGGTACCGGTCCGCGACGACGACGATGAGCACTCGCTGCACGAGCGGATCAAGGTGATCGAGCGTGCTCTCGTGCCCGATACCGTCGGCAAGATGCTGCGGGAGGGCTGGTCCGTGCGGGACCGGACGGTGCGGATCGGATGAGGGCGAGTCAGGCGAGCGCGCGTCGCTACGCAGCGCGAAACACAGGACAGCGAGGTTGCCGCAGTTGACGAAGGTGGCGATAAAACGGGCGCTGATCAGCGTCTATGACAAGAGCGGCCTAGCTGAACTGGCGGCAGCCCTGCAGTCCGCTGGCGTGCAGATCATTTCGACCGGCACGACGGCGGCCGCCATTTCGGCAGCCGGAGTGCCGGTCACCGAGGTGGAGCGAGTCACCGGCTTTCCCGAGATCCTGGACGGCCGGGTCAAGACGCTGCATCCGGCCGTGCATGCGGGCCTGCTCGCCGACCAGTCCCTGGACAGCCATCGCGACCAGCTCACCGAACTAGGTATCGAGCCATTCCAGTTGCTGGTCTCGAACCTCTATCCGTTCGAGCAGGCGGCGGCGAGCGGAGCTCCTCCGGCCGAGGTCATCGAACAGATCGACATCGGCGGGCCGGCCATGGTCCGGGCCGCGGCCAAGAACCATGCCACCGTGGCCGTCGTGACCAGCCCGGCTAGCTACCCTGCCGTGCTAGCCGCGCTCGCGGACGGCGGCTTCACGCTACAGCAGCGCCGGCGCCTGGCGGCGCAGGCCTATGCACACACCGCCGCCTATGACGCACACGTCGCGTCCTGGTTCGACAGCACCTACCTGCCGGATGACGCCGCCGATCAGCCGGGCTGGCCGGACCTGGTTGGTGCCGTCTGGACGCGCAAGGACGTGCTGCGGTATGGGGAGAACCCGCACCAGCGCGCCGCGCTCTACCAGCAGACCGGGGTCAACGGCGGGATAGCGGGCGCCGAGCAGTTGCACGGCAAACAGATGTCCTACAACAACTACGTGGACGCTGATGCCGCTCGAAGGGCGGCGTTCGAGTTCCCCGACCCGTGCGTAGCGATCATGAAGCACGCGAACCCGTGCGGCATCGCGACCGGCGCCGACCTCGCCGACGCGCACCGCAAGGCGCATGCATGCGACCCTGTGTCAGCCTATGGCGGCGTTATCGCGGCCAACGGCACGGTGACGGCCGCCCTGGCCGCCCAGATCGCGGAGGTCTTCACCGAGGTCATCATCGCGCCGGACTACGAGGCGGCAGCACTGGACATCCTGACCGCCAAGAAGAACTTGCGGCTGCTGCGCTGTCCGGCTCCGACCGTGGTGCACGGCAAGGAGTGGCGGCAAGTCAGCGGCGGCTTGCTGATACAGGACTCGGACACCGGCGCCGAGCCGGGTGACGAGGCCGCAAGCTGGCAGCTCGTAGCCGGCGCGCCTGCCAGCGAGGACGTCCTAGCCGACCTGGAATTCGCCTGGCGGGCCTGCCGCGTCGTCAAGTCCAATGCCATCCTGCTTGCCGCCGGACGCGCCAGCGTCGGGATCGGGATGGGCCAGGTGAACAGGGTCGACTCGGGCAAGCTCGCCGTCGCCAGGGCGGGCGAGCGCGCAGCGGGATCGGTGGCAGCCAGCGACGCGTACTTCCCGTTCGCCGACACGCTTGAGGTGCTCGCGGAGGCCGGCGTGCAGGCCGTCGCGGAGCCTGGCGGCTCGATCCGCGATCAAGAGGTGATAGCAGCGGCGCACGCCACGGGGATCGCACTCTACTTCACCGGCGTGCGCCACTTCTATCACTGACGGCCGTGCTGGCGGTCGGGTGCTTGGGTAGGCCGCGGCCGCGTCCGCAATAGCAGCGCGAGTGCCGGCCGATGCGTAGGCCCCGTCAGTGCGTCGGGCCAGCATCGGGCAGAATAAGCGCGCTATGACTGCGACCATTCTGGACGGCCGGGCTACCGCACGGCAGATCCGCGAGGACCTCGCCCAGCGAGTGACGGCCCTCGCGCAGCGGGGCATCCGGCCCGGCTTGGGTACCGTGCTAGTGGGCGATGATCCCGGCAGCCACTCTTACGTCGCGGGCAAGCACCGCGACTGCGCGCAGGTTGGGATCTTCAGCATCCGCCGGGAGCTGCCGGCGGACGCGACGCAGCGGCAGGTCGAGGACGTTGTCGCCGAGTTGAACGCCGATCCGGCCTGCACCGGCTACATCGTCCAGTTGCCGCTGCCGTCGGGCCTGGACGCGCGGGCTGTGCTGCAGCTCATGGACCCGGCCAAGGACGCAGACGGTCTGCAGCCGGTCAATCTAGGCAAGCTGGTCCTGGGAGAGCCGGGACCGCTGCCGTGCACGCCGAAGGGAATCGTCGAGCTACTGCGCCGGTACGGCGTCCCGATCGCGGGTGCCGACGTCACCGTGATCGGGCGCGGCATCACCGTCGGCCGTTCGCTCGGTCTGCTGCTGACCAGCCGCAGCGAGAATGCCACAGTGACCCTCTGCCACACCGGCACCCGTGATCTGGCGGCGCATACCCGCGGCGCGGACGTCGTCGTGGTCGCGGCGGGCAGGCCCGCGGTGCTAACCGCCGATATGGTCAAGCCAGGCGCGGCGGTGGTCGACGTCGGGATAACCCGGACCGACGCGGGCCTGGTCGGCGACGTGGATCCTGGCGTGGCCCAGGTGGCCGGGTTCCTGGCGCCAATGCCCGGCGGCGTCGGCCCCATGACCAGGGCAATGCTGCTCGCCAATGTGGTTGAGGCGGCAGAACGGCAAGCGGCAGCCCGGCCGTCGGCTAGTGGCTACTAGCCAGTAACATAGACTCAGGTGCAGGCTCGCGCCAGGCCTGCGCGCGAAGGAAGGTCGGCAGCCGGTCATGAACATCGTGGTCTTGGTCAAGCAGGTGCCAGATACCTGGTCAGAGCGCAAGCTGCGGCCCGACGACAGCACGCTGGACCGGGGTGCCGCCGACGCCGTGATGAACGAACTTGACGAGTACGCGATCGAGGAAGGATTGCGGCTGCAGGAGGCCCATGGCGGCGAGGTCACGATCGTGTCGATGGGGCCAGAGCAGGCGACCGAGGCGATTCGCAAGGCATTGTCCATGGGAGCCGACAAGGCCGTGCACGTGACCGATGACGGACTGCGCGGCTCAGACGGCCTGGTCACCTCGGCGGTGCTGGCCGCCGTGCTCGGCCGTACCGGATTCGACGTGGTGATTCTCGGCTCGGAATCCACCGACGCACGGATGGGGACGCTGGCCGCCATGCTGGCCGAGCGCCTCGGCGTGCCGCAGCTCTCCTACGCGAGCAAGGTCGAGACCGACGGCTCCGCCATCACCATTCACCGTCAGGCCGACTACGGCTACGACACCGTGGAATCCCGGTTGCCGGCTGTGGTGAGCGTGGTGGAGAAGATCAACGAACCCCGTTACCCCTCCTTCAAAGGGATCATGGCGGCGAAGAAGAAGCCGGTGGAATCGCTCAGCCTTGCCGACCTTGGGTTCGACCCGGGCCAGGCAGGCCTCGCAGCGAGCGCGACCGAAGTGGTCAGCTTCGCCAGCCGCCCGCCGCGCGAGGCCGGCACGATCGTGACCGACGAGGGAGACGGTGGCGCCAAGGCCGCGGAATTCCTCATCGCGCGCAAGTTCATCTGACCGTCGGGGTCTTCCCGCGAGGGCAGCACTCCATCCGACCACCAAAGCGCACGCGGAAGGCTGACGCTGACATGGCTGAGATCCTGATACTCGCCGAGCACGATGGCGGGACCGTCAAGAAGGTGACGACGGAGCTGCTGACGCTGGCCCGCGCGCACGGCGAGCCAGCGGCCGTGTGGACCGGCTCCGGCGCGGAAGAGGGCAGGGCAAGACTGGCCGAGTTCGGCGCGGTCACGGTGTATGTGGCGGACAGCAGCGACTACGCCGGGTACCTGGTCGCCCCGAAGGCCGAGCTGCTGGCCCACCTGATCGCCGCGCGCGCGCCCGCGGCCGTGCTGGTCGCGGCCACCAGCGAGGGCCGTGAGGTAGCCGGCCGGGTCGCGGTCAAGACCGGCTCCGGGGTGCTGACCGACGTCACCGGCCTGACCGCCGGCCAGGACGGGGGACTGGTCGGGGA
>JASHSO010000251.1 GCA_030038715.1 Streptosporangiaceae bacterium | reverse complement strand
AGTGCCGTGGATCTCACCCTGAGCTTCGGCCAGCGCGCGATCTTGTCCGGTGTCAACGTCGACGTCACCCGCGGGGCCATCACCGCGCTGATCGGTCCGACTGGGTCGGGCAAGACCACGCTGCTGCGCACGTTCAACCGGATGAACGACAAGGTGACCGGCTACCGGCACAGCGGTGACGTGCTGCTGGACGGTCGCAGCATCTGGCATCCGGGCGTCGAGCTGATGTCGCTGCGGCACAAGGTCGGCATGCTGTTTCAGCGGCCGAACCCTTTCCCGATGTCGATCATGGACAACGTGACGGCCGGCGTCCGCGCGCACCGGATGGCCGGCCGTGCGAGGCTGCGTGACATCGCCGAGCAGCACTTGACCGACGTCGGGCTGTGGAATGCGGTGAAGGACCGGCTGAAGGACTCGCCGTTCCGGCTGTCGGGTGGGCAGCAGCAACTGCTCTGCCTGGCCAGGGCACTGGCCATTAGCCCGGACGTCCTGCTGCTTGACGAGCCGACATCCTCACTGGATCCGAACGCTACCGAATCCATCGAGCAGCTGATCCGGACGCTGACCCCGGACCTGACCGTGATCATCGTGACGCACAACCTGGCCCAGGCTGGCAGGATCGCCGACCAGACCATCTTCCTGAACCAGGGCCGGATGGTCGAGCACGGCGCCACGAAGAAGATGTTCGAGAGCCCGGCCGAGGAGGAAACGGCTCGCTACGTGAGTGGCCGCTTCGGCTGACAAAGACCACCCGTGCGGATGGACGGCAATCCTTCCGCACGGGCGCAGGGCCGCGCGCGAGCGCGGACCACAGTCGCACGCACCCGCGTGCGAGTCGTGTAGCGCATGCGTAAGCGTGCACAAGTGAAGGAGTATTCCCAGGTGGCCAAGAGAACGCGCTTGGTATGGACGGCGGCCGCGCTGCTTCCGCTCACCGTGCTGGCAGCAGCCTGTGGCTCAAGTACCACCACCACTACACCGCCGTCGACGGCGAAGCAGGTTGGGCCGTCGCTGCCGACCTCCCCGAACAAGACCCCGGAAACCATTACCGAAACCGGTAGCACCCTGCTTTATCCGCTGATGGGTGACTGGACGGAGGCCTACCAGAAGCAGTTCATCAACAGCGCGGGCGCGCCCATTCTCACCATCGAGACTGGCGGCACCGGCTCCGGCACCGGCGTCACCGACGCGGCAACGGGCACCGTGAACATCGGTGCCTCTGATGCCTACTTGAGCGCCAGCGAGAAGTCGTCCTATCCGACCATGCTGAACATCGCGCTGGCTATTTCGGCGCAGCAGATCAGCTACAACCTGCCAGGCGTTACGACGCCGCTGAAGCTCAACGGCACCGTGCTGGCCGAGATCTACACCGGCAAGATCACTAAGTGGAACGACTCGGCGATCAAGGCACTGAACCCCGGTGTGAGCCTGCCGGACCTGGCGATCGTGCCGCTGCACCGCGCAGACAGCTCGGGTGACACGTTCCTGTTCACGAGCTATATGAACGCGCAGGACTCGAGCGCCTGGCCGACATCGAATGTGGGCACGTCGATTAGCTGGCCGACGGTCAGCGGTGCTCTCGCCGAGACTGGCAACGGCGGCATGGTCAGCGGCTGCGCTGCGACCAAGGGCTGCATCGCCTACATCGGCATCAGTTACCTGTCCAAGACGCAGGCGGCCGGACTCGGCCAGGCCATGATCGAGAACGGTGCCAGCCAGTACCTGGCGCCGACCGCCTCGACCATCTCCGCCGAGGCGAACGCGCTCACGGGCAAGACGCCGGCCGACGAGACCCTGTCGATGATCGACGCCGACGTGTCGGGTGGCTACCCGATCGTCAACTATGAGTACGCGATCGTGAACACCAAGCAGACGAACGGCACGGTCGCTGAAGACATCCGCGCCTTCTTGTATTGGGCGGTGCACACCGGTCAGAGCGAGACGACATACCTGTCGGCTGTAAACTTCGAGCCGCTGCCGTCCTCGGTCGTGGCGTTGTCGGACAACCAGATTGCCAAGATCGGCACCTGAGTCCAGTGACTGCAGCGAATCCTGCTAGCGGTTCGGGCGGGGGAGCGGGCGCACCGTTCCCCCGCCGGGCCGGCGGGTCATTCCGTGCGGCGATTCGCCGCGGCGATCTGGTCCGCTGGCTAGGCGGGGCCGGGGCGGTGATACCGCTGCTGGCGTTGTGCTTCATCCTCGTCGTGCTGCTGGTGGAGGCGATCCCGGCCATCCGCGTCAACGGCGCGCAGTTCTTCTACAAGAGCGTCTGGAATCCGGGCAGCTTCAGCTCGACGATCGTGACCACCGACGGAGTCAAGCACCTGTCGGGCATCGACTTCGGCGTGCTGCCCGACATCGTCGGGACCCTCGCCACCTCGGCCATCGCGCTGATCGTCGGGGTTCCCATCTCCATTGGGGCCGCGCTGTTCATCGTCGAGCGGCTGCCGCGGCGGCTCGCCAACGGCGTGGGCGTCTTCCTCGAGCTGCTGGCCGGCATCCCGAGCGTCATCATCGGGCTCTGGGGCGCGCTGACCTTCGGGCCGTTCATCTCCCAGCACATCACGCCGTGGATCGCCCGCAACATGCCCGATGTGCCGGTGCTCGACTTCTTCCGCGGCGCCACCGGGGACGGTGAAGGCATGCTGACCTCGGGCCTGATACTCGCCATCATGATCATCCCCATCGTCGCCTCGACAACCCGCGACCTGATCCGCCAGGTGCCGATCCTGCCCAGGGAGGGTGCGATCGCGCTCGGCATGTCCGACGCGCAGACCGCGCGCAAGGTGACGCTGCCGTGGGTGAGCTCGGGCATCGTCGGCGCGGTGGTGCTCGGCCTCGGGCGTGCGCTAGGCGAGACCATGGCCGTGGCGATGACCTGTGGCGTCTCGCTGGGGTCTGTCGCGACGAACCTCTACGGGACGATGACCACGATCTCGGCAACGATCGTGACCCAGCTTGACGGGGCGCTTTCCGACGGCACTGGCTTCAACGTGCGCACGATAGCCGAGCTTGCGCTGGTCCTGATGGTGATCACGCTCGCGGTCAACGTGGCCGCGCGGCTCATGGTTCGGAAGGTCTCCGGGACTGCACTACCGGTCGGCAGGGGCGTCTGAGCGAGCGCGATTCCGCTCGCGGTGAGGAGGATGACGATGGGTGGCGCGCCGGCAGCACAGCGCGACGTCGGGGGCCGAGGCCAACGCAGTGCCGGCTCCTGGCCGGCCGTGCCGCGACGCAGGCAGGTCGGGAACGTCCTCTTCTGGGCGCTATGCCTGATCGCTCTCGCGCTGGTGATCACGCCGACCGTGTGGCTGGCCGGCGGAGTGCTGTACCGCGCCATCCCGAACTTTCACTGGAACGTGCTCTTCACCAGGACGCAGCCCAGCCTGAGCGGTGGCTTGGTCCAGCCGATACTCGGCACGTTCGCTATCACCATCGGCGCGATGGTGATAGGCGGCGTGATCAGCGTCCTGACCGGCCTGTATCTGTCCGAGTTCGCGTCCGGGCGGCACCGCGGGGTGCTCCGCGGCGGTTACGAGGTGCTGGCCGGCATCCCGTCGATCGTGCTCGGCTTTGTCGGGTACATCGCACTGGTCGTCGACTTGCACCTGGGCTTCGGCCTGCTGCCGGCGGTCCTGGTGATCTCCGTCCTGACGATTCCTTACATCACGAAGTCGACCGAGACCTCCCTGTCCCACGTACCAACCGGCTACCGCGAGGGCGCAGAGGCGCTAGGCATTCCGCAGTCCTGGGCCATGCGCAAGATCGTGCTGAAGTCGGCATTGCCGGGAATGATCACCGGGTTTCTGGTGGCGGCCGCTATCGCCGTCGGAGAGACCGCACCCCTGATCTACACGGCATACTTCTCCGACCAGAATCCGTCGATGCACCTGACACATCAGGCTGTTCCGTACCTGACTTACGTGGTCTATTACTTCTCGGCGTTGGTCAACCCGGGAACGCAGGCGAACATCCTGTCCTACGACGCCGCCCTGGTCTTGCTGGTGCTGGTGTTGCTATTGATAATCCTGGGCCGCATCATCGCTGCTCGCTCTCGGCGTCATGCGGAGTGAACCGTGGTGGCTCCCGAGGGTGCCAGTCGGCAACGAGGCGCTGATGCGGAAGAGTCGCTAAGGTCTCCGGCCAGCCCGGAGGCCGATAGCCGGGGTTGGCCCTCCGCGCCCGAGGCCGTCCGATGGGCCCCGGGCGTACCGGACTCGGTTAGCCCGGCCGCCCGAGGTCTGGCTCACCCGGCCGCACTGCCAGGGATTGGCGTGCTGACCGAGCGCCTGGCCGCGGCTCTCGTCCACCACGAGCCTGGTTGGCGGTTGCCACGCCAGTCCGCGCTGGCCCGCCGCTACAACGTGAGCACCGCCGAGATCGACGCCGCGGTCGGAGAATTGATCGACAGGCACATGGTCAGGCGTCTGGCCGATGGCCAGGTCTATCGCGCCAGCCCTGCCGAATACCTCATCTGCATCGAGGGGCTCTCGGGGCTTGGCTCGTACGTGGACGCCATGGGCGGAGACCTCGCCTGCCGCAGCCGGCAGGTCGCGTGGCGCGCGCCGCCCGAGGACATCAGCTGGGCGCTCCGGCTGGCGGCCGGCGAGCAGGTCTGCGTTGCCAAGTTCCTGTGGACGGCCGGCGGCAATACGGCGGCCTTGTGCACGACCTACCTGCCCGGCTCCGTGGCGGCGCTGGCAGGGGTCGGCGTGGAGCGTGGCACGCCCGCCGAGCTCGACCTACTGCAGGCCACCGAGCCCGGCACGGCCGCCTCAGTCCCGGACGAACGCCGACATGCAGGCGTGCCCGGAGCCGTGCACATCGAGATGCAGGCGCCTCCGCCGGCCGTGGCCCGCAACCTCCGGCTGGCGGCGGGACAGCCAGCGCTGTTGGTGACAATCAGGTTTGACGACCACCGGAGCGCGGAACCGGTCGCATTGACGATCGCGGTGCTGCGGCCGGACATGTTCCGGGTGGTGCTCCAGTCACCGCGGCCGCCGCTGCCGGACGGACAAGGGGGAAAGTTGTCAGAGGCCTGGACACACGCGGTGGAGGACTGGGAACCTTGACCCCGCTATGCGTGCGCAGGCAGCCTGGCC
>JASHSO010000250.1 GCA_030038715.1 Streptosporangiaceae bacterium | reverse complement strand
CCTTCTCGATCCGGCCGCATGGCCGGCCGGGCCGCCCCGACCGGCGTGAGCTCGTCGCAAGTGTCACGCTGATGGTCGCCGGGCTCGGCGCGGCTATCGCGTTCGCGCCGGCCTGGGACAGCTTTCTGCTGCAGTGGAGTGGCGGAAGCGCGACGAGGACGGCAGGCGATGCGTTCTCCTACCCGGCGCTCATGATCGCCGGCAGTGTTCTGGTGATGATCGGGATCATCGCTGCCGTGGTCGCGGCTGCGCTGTGGCGACCGGTCCGGCATGGCGGCGTACTAGTTCTCGGTGCCGCGATACCGTTGGCCGCCCAGGCGATCTCGGCGCTGCTCGAGCTGCGGCTGCCCACGCCACCGCAGACCTTCGGGATCTCCCCGGCGGAGGCGGCGGCCTACGGTCTTACGATCAGCAACGGCGTTACGACGATGTTCTGGGTCTACTGCGGCTTCGTCGTCACGCTGGCACTGCTGGCGGTGCGGATGCTCATCGTCGAGCCCGCTGTGCCCGTCATGCATGGTGGCCCCGTGCGGTCTGCACCGGACGCCGCGGCGCCTGCACTGCAACCGTTGCCGGCGCCCTGGTGGCCGCAGGCACCCGGTGCTCCCGGTCCGGTACCCCAGGGCGGGGATCCCCAGTCGACGACGACGTAATCGGACCCGCCGCACCCGAACGCCACAGCCTGGTGCTGCGCTCGGGGCGATGCGCACCATAGGGTCAGCGGCCTGAATGCGGGCGCTCGCCCGGTTGCGGCGCGAGCCCTGCCGGGTCGAACCCGGCAGCCAGGGCACGAAGTGCCTGGTCCAAGTAGACGGTGAGGCTGGAGTCGGCGCGTTCCACCCAGCGGTCATAGGCGGCGCGGCAGACCGCGAGGGTTGCGCGTCCGATCGCCAGCGGGTACAGCGATTGCGCGTCCTGGCCCAGCCGACTCGCGGCAAAGTCGCTGACGGCGCGTTCCCACGCGTCGTAGTGGTGCGCCGCGCTTGCCTGGAGGGCCGGGATCGAGCCGATCAAGTTCATCCGTGTGCGCAGTTCCGGCACGTCCTCGGCGCGGTAGAGATTGGCGCCGACGACGACCTGGCGAATGGCGTCCATCAGCGGCACGCTCGCCGGAACAGCGGCGAACGCATCGCGCAGCCGCCGCACCTCGCCGTCGAAAGCGTGCCAGAGCACGTCGGCCTTGGAGTCGAAGTAGCGGAAGAACGTCCTGCGGCTGACTCCGGCGGCTGCCGCGATCCGCTCCACCGTGGTGTCGTCGAAGCCGCCCTGGCTGAACAGCCGCAGTGAGATCAGCTCGAGTTCGCGGGCGCTGGTGCCGGGAGGCCGCCCGCGCCGCGAGGTGCCGGCGTACATTCGCGGTGTATCGATGCCAGCCTCTCGGCCAGAGGGGTCTGCCCGGACCACTGCAGCGGCGTCAGCACGCCGCGCGCGGGCCTGCGCATGGTCACCTTTCCGCATGGCCTTCCGCTGAACCTTGATTACGTCACAGGGTGACGATTAACGTACTCCTGTTCGTTACTCCGCGCCGAAGCCCAGGGAGCGTCTCATGCCAGACAACGCCACCGACCTGCTGGAGCCGCCAGCCGACGAGATCGCCGCCACTCAGGCTGACGAAGTTGCTACCGACCATCCGGACACGGTGATTGCCGCCGACCTGCTGGTCGAGGAGATCTCGATCGACGGCATGTGCGGTGTCTACTAGCCCCACCGCGACGGGATTCGACCTGGACGCGGCCTGGCGACTGCATCCGCAGGTTTCGGTGCGGCCCGAGCGTTTCGGCGCGCTTCTGTACCACTTCGGTACCCGGCGACTGTCGTTCCTGAAGAGCCCGGCGCTGCTCTGCGTCGTACGTTCGCTGGATAGCCAGCCGAGCGCGCGGGCAGCGTGCGCGGCTGCCGGCGTGACGGTGGCCGAACTGCCCGGCTACGCCAGCGCGCTCGCCTGTCTGGCGGCCAGCTCCATGATCTGCTGCCCCGCCGCGAAGGAACGGCAATGACGGCAATTGCACGGGGCCGGCCGAACTCCCTCGTTCAAGAGTTCGCCAGCGGGCTCGACGCGCCAATCTGCCTCACCTGGGAACTGACCTATGCCTGCAACCTGGCCTGCATACACTGCCTGTCTAGCTCGGGCCGCCGTGATCCGGGAGAGCTGAGCACGGCCGAGTGCAAGCGGGTCATCGACGAACTCGAGCGGATGCAGGTCTTCTACGTCAATATCGGCGGCGGCGAGCCGACGGTGCGACCGGACTTCTGGGAACTGGTCGACTACGCCTGCACCCACCACGTCGGCGTCAAGTTCTCGACCAACGGCCTTAAGATCACTCCGGCGGCAGCCAGCAGGCTGGCCGCCAGCGACTACGTCGACGTGCAGATATCCCTGGACGGGGCGACGGCCGACGTGAACGACGCAATCCGCGGGCCTGGCTCCTACCAAGTGGCGCTCGCTGCGATGCGGAACCTGGCCGCAGCCGGGTTTTCAAACTTCAAGATCTCGGTGGTGATGACCAGGCACAACGTCGCGCAGCTCGACGCGTTCAAGGAGATCGCCGACAGGTTCGGGGCGCAGCTGCGGATCACCAGGCTACGGCCATCGGGACGCGGCGCCGACGTCTGGGACGAGCTGCACCCCACGACCGGCCAGCAGCGGGAGATCTATGACTGGCTGCTGGCGCACGGCGAGCACGTGCTGACCGGCGACTCGTTCTTCCATCTGGCCGGCTACGGCCGGGAATTGCCCGGCCTGAACATGTGCGGGGCGGGGCGGGTCGTCTGCCTGATCGACCCGGTTGGCGACGTGTACGCCTGTCCATTCGCCATCCACGACGCCTTTTTGGCCGGGAACGTTCGCGGCCCGGGCGGATTCGCTCGGGTATGGCGCAACTCTGAGCTGTTCGCCGAGCTGCGGCGGCCGCAATCCCGCGGTGCCTGCGCGTCCTGTTCTGCCTACGACGCTTGCCACGGCGGGTGCATGGCCGCGAAGTTCTTCACCGGGCTGCCGCTCGACGGGCCCGATCCCGAATGCGTGCGCGGCTTCGGCATGGCGGCGCTCGCGGAAGTCGGCAACTCTGCGGTGCCGCGCCCCGCTGCCGATCACTCGCATCGCGGACGACAGCCTGTCCCGGTGTCGATCGGTAGGCGCCCGCCAGACCGCGCGTGCGACCAGAGCCCGCTGGCGGGCCACCTGCCGCTGGCCGGACGGTAACGACGTGCCGCCTGACGCTAGCCGGAGGCCGGGCTTGGGTGCGGGGCCAGAATCGGCGCAGCCGGGCGGCTCAGCATGACCAACGGCGGCAGGGTCGCGCTCGTCACCGGGGCGGCACGCGGTATCGGCGCGGCGACCGTGCGGAAGCTGGCGGCCGACGGCTGGTCGGTGCTCGCGGTCGACAAGGCGGGTGACGACCCGGCGGTCCCGTATCCGCTGGGCAGCGAAGCAGAACTGGCAGCCGTGGTCGCCGAGGCAGGCGAGCTGGCGGGCGAGGCAGCCGCAGTGGCGCCCTTCGCTGCCGACGTGCGGGACGCGGCCGCGCTCGCGGTGGCCGTCGCGCACGCCGAGTCGCGGTGGGGTGGCCTGGACGCGGCCATCGCTTGCGCCGGCGTGATCGCTGGCGGAGTCCCGCACTGGGAAGTTCCCCCGGCGCGGGAACAAGCCGTGATCGACACCGACCTCGGCGGCGTGCTGAACCTGG
>JASHSO010000249.1 GCA_030038715.1 Streptosporangiaceae bacterium | reverse complement strand
GCCCGAACCGCCACGCCTGGTCATGCTGGACGAGGTCAGCGAGGAGTGGCTGGCCGCCCAGCGCAGGGAACTGGCCAGGCTGGCGCGTCCGGCGCGGCTGTGTCTGGCGGCAGGTCTTGTGGTTGGCGCAGGCGGTGCTGCGGGCTGGCTTGGCGGCGTGCTGAGTGAAGCGGCGGCACTGCCGGTCGCCGTGACGGCGGCCTGCGCCGTGGCTGCATCCGGCTGGCCGATCTGGCGCGGGCGACGTGAGCTGGTCGGCCAGGTGCGGGCGGAGCGCCAGCGAGTTGCGCGGATGCGGGCGGTGCAGGCCAGCCAGCTCGCAGCGGCTCAGCGCGCGCACGCCATGAGTCACCGCGCCTGGCGGCAGGCCAGCGCGGCACTGCTGGGCCGGCCGCAATGGCATCCGGTCACCGTGCCGGCCGCTGTGCAACGGGTTGACGTCGCCGGCGGGACCCAGGCCGGTTGGTCGGCGTTGCTGACCATGATCGCCGCGCCGCGGCTCGCGGCAGGCGGTGCCGTCACCGTGCTGGACCTGACAGAGGGCTCCGTGGCAGGCGACCTGCTGTCGCTGGCGGCCCGGTGGGGCCTTCACCCGGCGGTCTGGGTGCTGCCGGCCGACCTGCCCAGGCTGGAACTTGGCACCGGCCTGAGCCGGGGCGTGCTGGCCGACGTGCTGGCGCTGACGGTCAGCGCCGCCGAATCACAGGGCCGCCATGCGGTCGGCAGCGGCATGCCGGGTCATGCCGAGCATGCCCGCGACGCCGCGCTGCTGAGCCGGGTGCTGGAACTCCTCGGCGATGACACCACGATGACGCGGCTGACGGCGGGGCTGGCTGTCCTGGCCCAGGTGGGCGGGGCGCGGGAGAAGCTGGATGCCGGGCCACTGCGGCCGGACCAGGTGCGAGGGCTCGTCGGCATGTTCGGCCGGGGGACCGACCGGCTGGTGGCCGAGCGCGCCTTCACCATGGAAGCCGTGCTGCGCACGCTCGACCCGGTGGCGACCGCGCTGGCCGTCCGGCCCGCCAGCAGGCTGAAGGTGGCCTGGCTCGACCGCCGCGCCCCAGCGGTCAGTAACGCGATTGTCGGCAGTTACCTCGTGGTCGCGCTGACCGCGAGGCTGCGGCAGGCACCGGTGAGTGCGCCGTGGCAGCAGACGGTCTGCCTGCTCGGCGCTGAACGGCTGCCAGGCGATGTGCTCGACCGGCTGTGCGACGCCACCCAGAGCGCGGGCGCCGGGCTGGTGCTGGGCTACCGCTCGATTCCCGCCCAGGTGCGGGAGCGGCTCGGCCGTGGCGACGCGGCCGTCGCGTTCATGCGGCTGGGCAACGCCGACGACGCCAGGGTCGCCGCAGAGCAGATCGGCACCGAGCACAGGTTCGTGCTGAGCCAGCTGACCGACACCGTAGGCGCGGCTGTGACGGATACCTTCGGCGACTCGTATACCAGTACCGTGGGGACCGCGGACTCGGTGACGGCGTCCGGCAGCCTGACCGTCGGCCGCAGTCGCGCTCGGCGCGGGTCGTTCGCGCCGTTCGCCGATTTCGCCGCCCCGGCGGATGCTAGCTCGTCCGCCACGACCTGCGACTCCAGGGCCATCACCGAAGGGATCAGCGCCAGCACCTCGTGGGGCCTGAGCACGTCGCGGGCAGTCGGGACAACCGACTCGCTGGCCGCCGCAGCCCAGCGGTCCCGCGAGTTCCTGGTGGAGCAGCACGAACTGCAGCACCTGCCGCACAGCGCGGTCGTGCTGTGCCACACGCACCAGGGCGGCCGCCGGGTCGTCCTCGCCGATGCGAACCCGGCCATCATGACGCTGCGCACGGCGACGTTGCAGCCCGCTCCGCCGGCCGGGCCGGATCGGTGCGGCTCGCCGCCCGCAGTGGGCAGCCGTTGACAGCCCGCTCCCTAGACTGTGCTCATGTTGCGGCAGTTCCGCCAGGTCGATGTCTTCACTGCCACGCCCTATCGGGGCAACCCGCTCGCCGTCGTGGTCGATGCCGAGGGCCTGACCGACCAGCAGATGCAGCGCTTCGCGAACTGGACCAACCTGTCGGAGACCACGTTCCTGCTGCCGCCCGAGGACGACAAGGCTGACTACCGGGCCCGCATCTTCACGGCGTCTTGCGAGCTGCCCTTCGCCGGGCACCCGACGCTCGGCAGTTGCCACGCCTGGCTGGAGACTGGCGGCCGGCCGCGAGAGCCTGACGTGATCGTGCAGGAGTGCGGGGTCGGCCTGGTCGCAATCCGCCGGGAGGGCGGCAGGCTCGCGTTCGCGGCACCGCCGCTGCTGCGCGACGGGCCGGTGGACGAGCCGCTGGCCAAGCGCATCGCCGAGGTGCTCGGCATCGCCCGGGATGAGATCGTCGACCTGCAGTGGGCCGACAACGGTCCGGGCTGGATCGCGGTCCTGCTGGCCAGCGCCGATGACGTCCTGGCACTGCGGCCCGTCGAGGCCGACCTGGAGCTGGGTGTGGCCGGCCCGTACCCGCCAGGCTCGGAGGCTGCCTTCGAGGTCAGGGCCTTCGCTGCCGGGGTCGGCGTGACCGAGGATCCAGTCACCGGGAGCTTCAACGCCTCGCTGGCCCAGTGGCTGCTGGCCACTGGCCGGGTGCAGACGCCCTACCTCGCCCGGCAGGGCACCGTGCTCGGCCGCAGCGGCCTTGTCCACGTCGACCGCGGGGCCGACGGCACAGTCTGGGTCGGCGGCGCCTCGGTGACCTGCATCCGGGGCATCGTCGAGCTGTAGTCCCGGCGCCGCCGAAGACCATCATCCCGGCAGTTGCCTGATGTGCCAGACGTCCGGGCGGCGGCACCGAGGCACAATTCGCCGCAATCCGGTAGCAGGGCTGCGGCCGGCCTGATATGCACGCAGGCATGGGACCAACACCGGGCATTGGCGGCCAGACGGGGCTGTGGTACCGGGTCCGGGCCGTCAGCGCGGAGTGCCTCGGCGGGACCGCGCAGACAGACTACGCGTCGGTACTGCCGGCCGCGCTGGACGCCGTGCGGAACCGCAGGCCGTTCATCGCGGGCTGGCTGTCGCGCGGCGGCGGCGCGCCGCTTGAGCTTGTCACCAACTCTGGCCCGCTGCCCGCCGACCAGGGGACCGCCTGCGATGCCCAGGATCAGGCCCCGGTGTCCGGGACGCAGCAGCTGCTGTTCCCGTGGGGTGCGCAGGGCGTGGCGGTCGACGGCAACATGCTCGCCGATCTCGACCAGCTCGTCTGGGCACCGTGCCCAGGGCGGCAGGCTCCCGTCGCGACCGACGGTCCGTCAGCGCCGGCGGCAGCCGCGGATGTACCAGCCACGCTGTTCGAGTCCGCGCTGCAGACGCTGATGGGTCGGCCGTTCGGCTGGCTGATCGTCGCCGATCCGACGGACCTGCTGGACGGCGAGACAGCCGACCTGCGGACGCAGCTCGACCTGTTGCGCCAGTACGACGAGGAGAGCGCCCGGTTCGATGCTGACCGGGCCCAGCGGCGCCTGGCCGAGCTTGACGCCTATCGCGAGGCTGGCCTGTGGCACGTGCGGGTGCTCGTCGGCGCGCAGAGTGAGCAGGACTTGCGTCTGATAGCGCCGCTGCTGGCAGGCTCCGCCGACCTGCGCGCACACCCATACCGGTTGCGCTGCCCCGACGGCGCGCAGGAATTCGCCGACGTGCTCGCGGCGAAGCTGTCCGACCCGGCGGACGGGTCCATGGTCCCGTTCGCCGCGACGGCGGGAGTTCTGGCGGCGCTGACTGGCTTGCCGCGGCGCGAGGTGCCAGGCGTCCGGGTGATACGGGCCGGGTACTTCGACGTCACCAGCGAGGTCGGCGGCGGCACCGCGTCCAGCGGAGATGAGGGCGTCGCGCTGGGCGAGATCCTGGACGGCCAGGACCGGGTCGTGGGCACGTTCTGTGCGCCGCTCGCGACGGTGAACCGGCACGCGCTGATAGCAGGCGCGACCGGAGCCGGGAAGTCGCAGACTGTCAGGCACCTGCTCGAGCAGCTGACCGCGGCTGGCGTGGGCTGGCTCGTGATAGAGCCGGTGAAGTCGGAGTACGCGGCGATGGCCTGGCGGCTGGGTGACCGCGCCGAGGTCACGGTGATCAACCCGGCCGACCCGGAAGCCGTCCCGCTGTCGGTTAACCCGCTTGAGCCCGAACCCGGCTATCCGGTGCAGGCGCACATCGACATGGTCCGAGCCCTGTTCCTGGCTGCCTTTGCCGCACAGGAGCCGTTTCCGCAGATCATGTCGCAGGCCCTGCAGCGCGCCTACGCCGAGTGCGGCTGGGACCCGCTCACCGGCGCGGGCCGTACGGACGCTACCGTGCGGCCGGCCGTGCCCACTCTGGCCAGGCTGCGCGCTGCCGCGCTTGCGGTGATCGAGGACGTGGGCTACGGCCGGGAGCTACGGGCCGACGTTCGCGGGTTCGTCGACGTCCGGCTCCGCTCACTCCAGGCGGGCTCGGCCGGGCGGTTCTTCGAGGGCGGGCACCCGGCCGACATCGAGGCGCTGCTGTCGCGGAACGTGGTGCTCGCGATCGAGGACGTCGCCAACGACGAGGACAAGGCGTTCCTGATCGGCACGTTGATCATCAGGATCGTCGAGCACCTGCGACTGCGGGCCAGGCAGGGCCAGCTCGCCGGGGACCTGCGGCACGTCATCGTGCTCGAGGAGGCGCACCGGCTGCTGCGCGCGGGCCGGGACGGGGCGAGCGCGCACGCCGTAGAGCTGTTCGCCGGGCTGCTCGCCGAGATCCGCGCCTATGGCGAGGGCATCGTGATCGCCGAGCAGATCCCCGCCAAGCTGGTGCCCGACGTGGTGAAGAACACCGCGCTCAAGGTCCTGCACCGGCTCCCGGCAGCCGATGACAGGCAGCTCGTTGGCGCGGCGATGAACCTGGACGACAACCAGTCGCGGCAGGTGGTGTCGCTGCGACCCGGCGAGGCCGCCGTCTTCGCCGACGGGATGGACCGGCCGCTGCGCATCAGGGTGCCCTGCGGCGAGGAGCGCGAGCGGCGCCCGGCCGACGGCGGACAGGCCGCGAGGGTCGCTGCCGTCCCGCCGCTGGCCGGCCGGCGGTCGGCAGCGTGCGGCCAGGCGTGCACCGCCGACCGCCCGTGCTCGCTGGTCGAGATCCGGGCAGCCGACCTGCTGGCGCACGCTCCGCAGGACGCATGGCTGCGGGTGTGGGCGGAGGCTTACGTCCTTTCTCATCTGGTAAACAGGCCGCGTCCGCGGGTACCGGTCCCGCTACGCCAGCGCTGGGCCGGGCTTGACAGTCGGCTCCGCGAGTGTGCGCTGGCGACCGCGCTGGACCGGTCCGTGCTCGGCCGCCAGCAGGCGCTGCGCGCCAGCTTCGACCCGCGCGACCTGGCCGCGGAGTGTGCGGGCAGCGCCGCGGCGATGCTAGACGGCGGCAAGGGAGCCGGCACGTCGCCTGGCAGCGCGTGGGTGCTCCCCCAGCTGCAGTGGCTGCACGAGATCGAGCGGATCTGCCCGCTTGACGGTCCCATCCCGGACCCGT
Source organism: Streptosporangiaceae bacterium (assembly GCA_030038715.1). Lineage (GTDB taxonomy): Bacteria > Actinomycetota > Actinomycetes > Streptosporangiales > Streptosporangiaceae > JAJYUU01. The sequence goes on along the minus strand of JASHSO010000249.1, from coordinate 5,193 downwards.
TTGCGCCCGCCCCGACGCTTGAGTACGCCCTTCCCGGCCTGGCCGACCGCGCCGACGTGAAGATCGGGCAGCGGGTCAGCGAGTTGCGCAGGCACCCGCTGTCCATGGAGGTCGCCAGCAACAGGCTGGTTGCCTGGACGGCGTTGCTTGGCGATGACGACCAGCAGGCCTTCATCGATGACCTCGGTGCCGTGGCCATCGGGGTGAGCCACCGCGGTCAGCTGCGCAAGGCGGCAGGGGAGATGGGCGTGGCCGGCTGGCTGGAAGCCGTGCTGTCCTGGCCGCGGCGCTTCATCGTCGGTGCCGACGACCACGCGACGAGGTCGATGTCGGCCGAGCCCGATCTGGTGGCCGGATAGCATCGGGCGACATGGGCAAGCTTTCGCTGCGCGCGCGCTTGGCGACGTCCATAGGCGGCGCGGCAGGGCGTGTGTCGCGGCTGACGGGCCGTGGCGACGGCTCGGTCATCGGCGGAGTACTGGGGCTGCGGGTGGAGCCAGACCTGCTCCGGCTGCTCGCCGCCGACCGCCAGGTGGTGCTTGTCACCGGGACGAACGGCAAGACGACGACCACCAGGCTGATCACTGCCGCGGTCGGCGCGCTCGGCCAGGAGGTCGCCAGCAATGCCTTCGGCGCGAATATGGAGGCGGGGCTCGCCTCGGCGCTGGGCCGCGCGCCCGACGCCCCGTACGCGGTCCTTGAGGTCGACGAGCGCTACCTGCCCGCGGTCATCGAGGCGACCGACCCGCGCGTCATCGTCCTGCTCAACCTCAGCAGGGACCAGATGGACCGGGCTGCCGAGATCTGGCTGACCGCCCGGCGCTGGCGGCAGGCACTGGCCCACGGGAACGGCCGGATGGTCATCGCCAACGCCGACGACCCCCTCGTTGCCTGGGCCGCGTCGGCCGCGCCCGACGTCACCTGGGTGGCGGCGGGTCAGCGCTGGCTCGAGGACTCGTGGTGCTGTCCGGAGTGCGGCTCGCACCTGCGCCGGGACGAGCTTGGCTGGCGCTGCGGCGAGTGCAGGTTCGCCCGGCCGTCGGCCCGCTGGGTGCTGAGCGACGACTCGGTGGTAGACCAGTCCGGGCAGGTGCGCGAGTTGTCGCTGGCGCTGCCGGGCCGAGCCAATCGGTCGAACGCGGTGATCGCGCTCGCCGTCGGCGCATTCTTCGGTGCGGACTTGGATCAGGCGCTGCCGCTGCTGCGCCGGGTGACCTCGGTGGCTGGCCGCTACACCCAGGTGCAGCGGCGCGGCCGGAAGGTACGGCTGCTGCTGGCCAAGAACCCGGCTGGCTGGCTCGAGGCGTTCGACGTGCTGGAGCCGGGTCCGGTCCCCGTGCTGCTCGCCGTCAATGCCCAGACACCGGACGGCAAAGACACCTCATGGCTGTGGGACGTGGACTACCGTGTGCTGCGCGGCCGGCCGGTGCTGGTTACCGGGGAGCGGCGACTGGACCTGGCGGTGCGGCTGGAGGCCGACCAGGTGGACTTCGGCCTTGTCGACGGGATCGACGACGCGGTCGGGAGCCTCACCGAGGGGGGACTGGACGTGATCGCCAACTACACGGCATTCCAGCAGATCCGTGCGACGCTGGGCCGGACTGAGTGAACGGACCCGGTTGTGGTGCATGAGGACGCCGCGCGGCGAACGAACCCGCTCGGCATCAGCGAGAGCCAGCTGAGGATCGTATGGGTGTACCCGGACCTGCTCAGCACCTACGGCGACCGCGGCAACATGCTGGTACTGGCTAGGCGGGCGCAGCTTCGCGGCATCCCGGTCGAGGCCGTCGAGGTGAACTCTGACCAGCCGGTGCCCGTCCAGGGGGATCTCTACCTGCTCGGCGGCGGCGAGGACCTGCCGCAGATCCTGGCAGCCCACAGGCTGCGGGCCGACGGCGGCCTGGCGGCCGCCGCCGGGCGCGGAGCCGTCGTGCTCGCGGTCTGCGCCGGCTACCAGGTCATCGGCACCAGGTTCGGCGGCGTTGACGGCGAGCCTGTTGACGGACTCGCCATCCTGGACATCAGCAGCGGCCGCGGCGAGCGCCGCGGGGTAGGCGAGGTCGTCGCCGACGTCGATCCGGCGCTGGGCGTGCCCAGGCTGACCGGCTTCGAAAACCACCAGGGTGTCACCACGATCGGACCCGGCGCCAGCCCGCTAGCCCGCGTCAGCCTCGGTGTCGGCAACGGTGATGGCACTGAGGGTGCCTATGCGGGCCGGATTCTCGGCACCTACCTGCACGGGCCCGCACTCGCCCGCAATCCCGGGCTGGCCGACTTGCTGCTGAGCTGGGCAGCCGGACCGCTGCCGCCGCTGGACCCTGCGGCCGAAGAGTGGGCGCGCAGGCTACGAGACGAGCGGCTCGCGGCAGTCGCGAGCTGACCAGACCCCGCTGCACGCCGATCTGGGCCGCCTCGAGCTGACCAGGGCGGCCGAGTCGTTCAGTAGACGAGCGCCTGTGCTCCGTCGGCCAGTGATTCCGCGACGAACGTGGCCGCACCGGCTATCCGGACACCGGCAATCACGTCGGCCTCGCCGATCTGCCTGCGGGCCGCGCACTGTGTGCACAGCGTCACCGTGCCGAGCTCGAGCACGCGCTCCAGCAATTCGGCAAGCGGAGTCGCGTGCGGCAGCGCGAAGTCGGCTGCGCGGCCCGGCAGCGCGAACCAGGCAGCCTCGCCCGTCAGCCACAGGGAAACCTGAATGCCGCTTGCTGACGCCGTGGCCGCGACCGTGAAGGCCTGGTTACACCGCTCCGGGTCGTCCTTTCCGGCCGTCACCTTCACCACAAGCGATCTTTCGGTCATGTGTTGCCACACTAGTGCCTGCCCGCCGACAGCAGGGCCGATGGCGGCGTGGCAGCAGGCCAGGCAGCTCCGGGCTGCCTACACTCCGGAGCCATGACCTCCGTCATCAGCGGGGTTATCGTGGTCGCTGCGCTGGGCGCCGTGGCGTTGGCCAGCACTGCCCTGGTGGTGGCGCTGTTCCGGGTGAGCCGCAGCCGGCCAGCCGAGTCCGGAAAGGACGATGCAGCGTAGTGGTGAGAGCCGATGGACTCTGAGAAGGCCGGCGCATCCGAGCACGGCGGGTTGCCTGACGGGTACGAGGTGCACCCGAGCCTGGAGCCGCTGCGGTTCCTGCTAGGCCGGTGGGAAGGCGCCGGCGTGGTCGGCTATCCGACCATCGAGAGCGCCAACTTCGGCCAGGAGATCAGCTTCAGTCATAACGGCAAGCCCTTCCTGATCTACTCGAGCCGCACCTGGCTGCTTGGCGAGGGCGGCAGCATTGGGCGGCCGCTCGCCATGGAGACAGGATTCTGGCGGCCGCAGGACAATGGCGGGCTCGAGGTCGTGCTGGCACACCCGACCGGGATAACCGAGATCTACATCGGCGAAGTCACCGGCACCAGGATCGACCTGGCTACCGACGCGGTGCTCCGCACTGCCAGCGCGAAGCAGGTTACGGCCGGCCGCCGCCTGTACGGCCTCGTTGGCGCGGACCTCGGCTGGGCCTATGACATGGCCGCGGTCGGCCAGCCGCTGCAAGCGCACGTGTCCGCCCAGCTAAGGCGGTGCGGCTGAGCCATTCGCCGACGCTCAGGCGGCCCGGCCCCACAGGTGCGCCGAGGCCATCTTGGCTCCCTGCGCCTGAGCGCGGAACTTCGCCCACGTGACGCTGGGCACCACCAGGTCCATCCCGGCTATGGTGCCGAACCCGCAGTCGGTGCCGGCCATCACGTTCTGTTTGCCCACGACATCGGCGTAGCGCACCAGCCGGTCCGCGACCACCTCGGGATGCTCGACCACGTTCGTGGTGGAGTCGAGGACACCCGGGATGACGTACTTTCCTTCCGGCAGCTGCACGTCCCGGAAGACCTTCCACTCATGGGCGTGCCGCCCATTCGAGGCCATCAGCATGATGCCGGCCGGCTTGGCCTTCAGCACGATGTCGATGATGTCCTTGAGCTCGACGTCCGTCGTCCGTGGCATTTCCCCGTTGCCCCAGCAGATGTGGATGCGGGCAGCCTCGGCCGGCACGTTGGCCAGCGCGTGGTTCATGGCCTCGATGGCCAGCTCCATCTGGCTGCGGAAGTTTTCCAGCGAGCCTGCACCGGGGGCGGTCATAGCCAGGTCGGGGCAGTCCAGCTGCAGCACGAAGCCGGCGTTGTGGATCGCCTCGTACTCCTCCCGCATCGCGTCGGCGAGGGCGCCCAGGTACTCTTCCTGACTCGCGTAGTACCGGTTCGGGGAGAACACGGCGATAACGCCAGGAGATGCCGCGCTCATGAACGTGCCCGCCGGGTGAACTCCGGCCACCGCGGCCCTGAGGTTCTCGATGTCGGCCTGGACGGCGCTTTGGCCGACATACGAGATCGGCCCGTCACAGATGGTGAACGCGATCTTCTCGGCCGATGCCATGGTCCGGGCCATCTTTTCCACGAAGTCCGGGAACTCCGACAGGGCCTGGCCCAGGACGGAGGAGGCGACAATCTCGATCGAGCCCGCACCGCCGAAGCCGGTGAGCCGGTCCTTGACGTACGTGGCATAGCTTGGCTTGCTCACCTCGCCGTCGTTGAGCACGTCGACGCCCGCGTCGGCCTGATTGTGCACAGTTTCCCGCACGGCTTCGGCTACCTCAGCCATGAACTGCGCGTCATCGATGTGCTTGCCGGCCTCCCGGGCCAGCACGTCCTGCAGGAGGTTCGCCGGTCGCGGCAGACTGCCTGAGTGCGTCGTCAAAATCCGGTCCGCTCTCGGTTGCATGGGCACCCCCGGTGCGTGTGTTTTGCCCGCCACGCTGTTCACCTGTTGTATCTCCAGGTGGCAGCGCAGTGACACGTCACCTCGCGCGGCACGACAGGATCGCCGAGGATGCCGCGTGGAGCTAAAGGAGAGGGGAACGAGGCCGAGCCGCTGCAGCAGAAGCCCCCGGGCGTCTCCCGGCACGGGCCATCCGAAGATGAAGCCAGTGGCGGGGACCGGCTGGACAAGGCCGGTCGGCCCGGGGGTCCGGTGTCTGCCGTGAATTCGCCGACCGCCGCTTTCACGCAGCTCAGCAGATGACGGTGCAGGTTACTGCACCGACAGCAGGCTGAAGGCGGCCGGTGATGCGCCTTCCGAGGGCAAGCCGCGGTCAGCGCTTCACGCAGGTGGCGGCTAGCTGACAGCCACCTCGCAAGTCCGACATCTATGCAT
>JASHSO010000248.1 GCA_030038715.1 Streptosporangiaceae bacterium | reverse complement strand
GGCGACGAACGGGCTCGCGGGCTCGGTGTAGATCTGCTCAGGCGGGCCGAACTGGATCAGCCGGCCTGCCTGCAGCACGCCCACCTGGTCAGCGAGCGCGAACGCCTCGGCCTGGTCGTGGGTGATGTAAATAGCCGTCGCGCCGGCCTCGCGGACCAGGGACGAGATCTCGACGCGCATCCGCTCGCGCAGGTCGGCGTCGAGGTTGGACAGCGGCTCGTCACAGAGGATCAGCCCGGTCTCGGCGACCAGTGCCCGGGCCAGTGCGACTCGCTGCTGCTCGCCGCCGGACAGCTCGTTCGGGTAACGGTCGGCCAATTTGCCCAACCCGACTCGGTCGAGCATCTGCTGCGTCCTAGCCCGGGACTCGGCCTTAGACGTCCGCTCTCTGCGCAGCGCGAATGCCACGTTCTCGCGGACCCGCAGGTGCGGCCAGAGCGCATAATCCTGGAACACCATGGCCAGGTTGCGCTTGTCGGGCGGCACATGCACGTTGTCGCCCGCAACCGTCTGGTGGCCGATGGTGATCGTGCCCGCCGTAACGTGCTCGATGCCGGCCAGGCACCGCAGCAGAGTTGTCTTCCCCGAGCCAGACGGGCCCAGCAGGACCACGAAGCTTCCCGGCTCCACCCTCAGGCTGACGTCGCGGAGCGCCTGGTTGCCGCCCTGGAACTCCTTGCTGATCTGCTCGATCGTGATGCTGTGTGCCCGCTGATCAGCCACGGGTCGCCGCTCCTATCCTGCGCCAGCCGGCCGGTGCGAGCAGCCGGTAGCTGCCCAATACGACGGCCACCGCGGCCAGTGCGATGCACACGGCGAGCACCGACTGCGCCATGCCGACGCCGAAGTGGTAGTTGCCTAGATTGTCCTGGATGGCCACCGAGGCGGGCGGGTTGCTCGGCGCGTACAGCAACTGGGATATCGGCAGTTCCAGGAAGATACCGCAGAAGGTGAGCAGCCAGGCCATCGTCAGCGGCCTCGACACGACGGGCAGCACGCCTCTGGCCCACGCCATGAAAGCCCCGGCGCCGTGCGTGCGTGCGGCATCCCGTAGCGAAGGCTGGATCTGGGACACCGCGCCGACAAGCACCCGCGCGTTGGTAGGCAGGCTCGAGGCGATGTATGCGATCACGAGCAGGGTGGCGGTCTGATACAGGTCGATTCCCAGCCTGGATTCGATCGGCAGGTTGAAGGCGAAGATGTAGCCGGCCGCGAACACCACGCTCGGCAACGCCACGGCCGCCAGCAACAGGAAGTCGAGCACGCGGGAGGACTTCTGGCGGCGCTGGGCCAGCAGCCACGCGGCGATGAACCCGCCAACGACGGTGACTGACGCGGCGATAAGCCCGTAGGCGAACGATCGGGCCAGCGGGCCGAATTGGTTGATCTGACCCGGCGGCGGGTGGAGCAGCGCACGGTAGTTGACCAGCGTCAGGCTATAGGACCCGCCATAGTCGGCCAGTAGCGAGGCGCTGATCGCGCCGAAGCCTGGCACACCGAGCGCGATGGCGTAGAACAGCGCCATCCCCGAGACTGCCAGCGCCTTTCCGCGACGGCTGAGCTCGCGGCGTACTGCCTGCCTGGTCCGCCCGGACAGCATCTGGTAGGAGCGGCCGCGCAGTGCCCTGGCCTGCAGTGCCAGCGGTATGGCGACCGCCGCGACCAGCAGGAGCCCCATCGCCGAGGCGCCGGGGAAGCTCGGCGGGAAGTTGTTGATGTCCGCGTAGAGCTGATAGGTGCCGAGGGTGAAGTTGGCGCTGTAGGCCAGCGTGGACGCCACGCCGAAGTCACTGATCGCTTCCGCGAACCCGATGGCAAGGGCGGACCAGATGGCCGGCGCTAGCATCGGCCAGATCAAGCGGAGCGTGGCGGCCCGCCCGGCGCCATGCACCCGCGCCGCGTCCTCGAATTCCTGGCCAAGCCCGGCCAGCCCTGCGGTGACCGCGAGGTAAGTGAACGGCACCGATCGCAGGCCGAGCAGCAGGACAACGCCGAACGGCCCCATGATCAGGTGAGTGACCCAGGGCCAGTTCATGCCGAGCCGGTACATGACGCCGTCTGCCTGGACGATCCGCTCCCAGCCGATTGCGGGCAGCCAGGACGGCAGGAGCAGCACGAGCCAGATGCTGCCGGCCACAAACCGGCGGCCGGGGAGATCGGTCCTGTTGACCAGCCATGCGATCGGAAAGCCGATCACCAGGCCCAGGCCAGCCGAGGCTCCGCTCACCCAGAGCGAGTTCGTGATCGCGATAGCAGTGGCGCCGGTGAACGCACTCCGGAAGTAGGTCAGCGTGAACCACTGGCTGCCCTGGTCGAACAGCTTCGGCGAGAAGGTCAGTATGAGCGAGCTGGCGCAGGGGACCAGGATGAACAGGGTCAGCAATAGCCAGAACAGCGGCATGCCGAGCAGCCTGCTCAGCACGCGACCGGCGGCTGCGCCGCGGGCCGCGAGCGCTGCTGAGTCCAGGCCGCGGCGGCCCGGCCCGGCGGATGCCGGGCCGGGCGCGCTTTCAGCAGTGACTGCCATGGCGGTTTCGCGGCCTCCCGGCCGAGACTGCGCGCGGTCTAACGGTGCCCTTCATCACCTGACGATGGTGGAGTCGAACCACGCGTTGATCGTCGACTCCCGCAGGCCCCACGTGTAGGGGTTGATGCTCTGCGTCCTTACCGACGTGAGCGGGGGCAGGGCGGGGAGCGGGTTCACCCCCTGCAGCACCGGGTAGTACAGCGAGTCGCCGGTCGGGTCACCGGACTGCATGACCTTCTGGCCCTGCGCCGACAGCACGAACTCGATGAACTTCTCGGCTTCCTTCTGCTCGGCGACCGGTGCCTTCGCGTCGATGCCAATCGCGCTCGGCAGCAGGGTGACCGGGTCAAGGTACTTGACTGCTAGCTGCTTGTCGCCGAGCACAGCGCCGATGCCGGCCGAACTCTGCACCAGCGCGAGCTTGATCTGCCCGCTGGTCAGCGCCTGCAGCGTCGGGCCGTTGGTCGGGTGAATGATCAGGCCATTGGCCTTCAGCTTGGTGTAGTACGCCTCACCCTGCGAGATGCCGCCGAGGTAGTTCATCATGCCGGCGATGAACGGATAGGTCGGGCCGGACTGCGATGGGTCGTTCATGCCGACGTCGCCCTTCCACTGGGACGACAGCAGCGCCTGCCAGCTGGTCGGCGGGTTCGGCACCTTGGTCTTGTTGTAAACCAGCGCCGCCATCAGCGTCACGCCGGTAGGCACCCAGCTGTGGTCGGCCGCCTGGGACGCAAGGCCGAGGCTGTTCCACTTGACGCCGGGCGGGGAGAAGCCCTTGAGCAGCAGGCCCTGAGTGTCCAGGCCGGCGAACGCCGTCGTGCCGTCTACCCACAGCAGGCCCCACTTGGGGTTGTTCTTGGTGGCCTCGATCTGCGTGAGCAACGGGCCGGTGGAGTTGTCGTCCAGCTTGACGGGGATACCGGTTGCCTTGTGGAAGGCATTGACCTCCGCAGAGTCGTAGCCCTGGGCCGAGTAGACAACGAGAGTCACCTTGCTCGAGCTGGATGGACTCTTGGTGCCTGAGGAAGAGCAACCCGCGAGAGCGACGGCCCCGATGGCGAGGGCGCCCGCGAGTATGCGGACTTTCGGGTTTGCCGTGATGGGAGTCATGGCGGCGAGTCTGGAGGAATGCGCGAACCTATGGGCATCCGCGAGGTTTCCAGCAGGTGAAGTGCTCGTCACGAATTGGCAATAACGATCGTCAATTATCACGTGTCACGGCCGTTAGACCTGTCAGGTAGCACGGCTAGCCTTGGGGTTGGAACGGGATGCACGCTGGGTTACAGGAGCGCAAGTTGTAGCAGTGAATGGTGGGAACGATGGGTGTGCGAGGGAGCCGGGCTGGCGGGAACGACCGGTCGGGCGAGGGAGCCGGGCTGGCGGGAACGACCGGTCGGGCGAGGGAGCCGGGCTGGCGGGAACGACCGGTCGGGCGAGAGAGCCGGGCTGGCGGGAACGAGAGGTGGGCCGAGGGCAAGGCGGCGGTGACAGGTCGGTCAACTCACCCCGAT
>JASHSO010000247.1 GCA_030038715.1 Streptosporangiaceae bacterium | reverse complement strand
GCCGGGCGCCTCTGCGTGCTGACATCACGTCACCGGCACGCCTGCATCGTGGTGGCCCGAGCCGGGATCCCCGAGTTGCTCGACGCCTACCCGTCGACGGAGCCGGTGCACCTGAACGTGCCGGCCAAGTTCCCCGATGGCTGGGAGGCCAACCAGGCCGTTATGGCGTACCTCTCCCGGCTGCGGGTGGCGGTCCGATGAGCAAGTATCCGTGGATCAAGTCAGCCGAGCCGCCATGTGATAGTAGCCACCGCAGAGTCCGGCTCAAACGCGCGGCTCGGCAAGGGTCTCACCCAGCGCCGAAGGCGAACCGCTGACCGGCCGCCGGTAGCGCAGCAAGGCTGCGAGTCGTGACCGGCGGGCCAGCAACAACAAGATGACGAGCACGACCCCGAACAGCGACAACAGGGCGCCGTACAGGAATCCCGGCGCGTCGTAGGTCCAGGTTAGGACCCCGCGTCCGGGCGGGACGACCACTGACTGGACAAGCCCGGACCGTCCCACGCTGAGCGTTACCGGCGGGCCGTGCGCTGGCTTCCAGGTAGCGGTCCAGCCTGGAATGGCCGCGACCGAGCGGACGACACGGACCCCGTGCGGCGACGACACGGCAGCGGAAGTCGGGTCGGCGGCAGGGCCGGTCAGCACTCGCGCCGACGCGCCCGCGACAGACCCGCCACGCACTCCGCGCAGAACGAGCGCGCCACGCGCGTCGCGGTTCACGAAGATACCGAACGAACCGTCCTGGCCGGCATATGCCCAGCGCGGCGGGGCCAGTGCGTCCTGCAGCTGGCCGTCGGCCACGAAGACAGCGCCGCCCGATACCACGATGGTCGGCGGGCCGAGCGTGCTCGCCCTGCGGCCGGCCCGGCCGACTATAGCGACGCTGGTCACGGGCTGGCGAAGATCGATGCCGAGTACGGTAGTGCCGATGGCCTTGGCGCTGAACCACTTCGTGCCGCCGTTCGCCGCCACCAGCCCGATCTGAGTTCCGGTCCTGGCACTTTGCCGCGCATCGGAATCCGGCACCGTGACCCTTGTCACGTCGAGCTGCCTGGCGAAGTACCAGGTGCTGTCGTGGTCCGCCGTGATGACGCGTCTGCCGGTTCCCGGGGGTCCGCCGGGCGGCCCGCCGGACCGCGACGAGGTGATCATGTACGCGGCGGGAGTGAGCAGGATCGTCGTGTCGAGCTGGTCGAGCGTTCCGTTCCCGATCGCGCTCGGAGCGAGCAGGTCCTGACCGCCGCCGATGGGGTAGTGCGACCCGGTTGTGACCGCATAGCGGCGGTCGACTATCGAGGAGTAGCCCTGAACCGACGGCGTGGCGGTCATCACGTTGAGATCTGGCGAGGCGAGGGTGGTCAGCTCCCCGTCGTAGAGCAGGCCGGGGTCGTAGACCGCATACCGGCCGCCATAACCCAGGGCGGAGATCGGCCGCACAGCCGCGACCGCGGCCGAAGTGTGGCTGGCCCGCTGCCCGGAAACCCGCGAGACTGTGCGCCCCGCGGAGACCGATGCGCTGGCCCTGCCGCCAAACCCCGTTCCCACCGCGACGACCGCAAGAACCGTGAAGACGACCAGGTCAGTGACGACGAAGGCAGCCAGCAAGCGCCGGCGTCGGTCAGGCCTGAGGCGTTGTCCGAAGATCACCAGCGCAAGTGCGCCCGCTCCTATCACGGCATAAGGGACCAGCCACGGACGCAGGTGCTGCCCGGCGACGCCTGCCACGCGGGCACTTACCCCGAGCCAGCCGAGCATCCGGGTGCTCTGCATTACGGCGAAAACGGCGACCACGATCACGGCGGTCGGCGGGAGAGCCCCGAGGACGGTCTCCAGGTCGATGCGGAGACGTCGACCCCAGGACAGGCTGCGACTGCCCGTGCCGAACGGCCGGTCCGCCCAGTAAGCGAGGAGGACGGCGAGAGCCAGGTCCAGCACCATGATGTTCCGGCTTTGCAGCCGCTGGTCACCGAAGAGCGGCACGTGGACGAGCAGGCGCCCGAGCGGCGTCTGACCGCCGAGCGCGAATACGGCACCGACGATCGCCACCACGTGCCAGATGAGCCACTCGGGTGCCCGCGAGCGCAGCCGGAGGCGGCTGAGCAGGACCAGGGCGGCGACGAGCGGGAGTATGCCCACGTAGCTCGTCACCTCGGCCAGGTTGTAGCTGGCGAAGAAGCTGGGCTGGCCGAACGAGCCCGAGCCGCCAAGCAGGTCGGGCACCAGCAGCAGCAGGAGCCACTTCGGTGCCAGCGAGCCGGCATTGAACAGGGCCATCGAGCTTGCCGAGCGCTCGGACGTGGCGATCGCGGCCAGCCCAGGTAGCAACTGGACAGCTCCCACGCAAACACCGAGTATGACGCCCGCAGTGACCGACGCTGCTGCCGGGGCGCAGCGGCGGCCGAGCCGGGCGATCCGCCAGCACGCGTACAGCAGGACGACCACGCCCGCGTTGTCGACCGCGCGTGGCTCGCCCGCGAGGATCGTCAGGCCAAAGGCCGCGGCGAGGATCGCGATCCAGCTGAGCCGGGAGGCTGCGCTCTGCTGCTGCGAGAGCCTGAGGATGGCCAGCAGTTCCAGCGGCACCCAGCTCATGCCTGCCACCAGGCCGAGGTGACCTACCTGGGCCGACATGGCCCCGGCGAAGGCGAACGACAGCGCTCCGAGGAAGCTGGCCAGGCTCGCCAGCCGGAGCGCGCGCAGGAAGGCGAACATTCCGACTCCAGCGACGGCCCAGGTGGCGATCATGTTGACCGTCCACGCCGCGACGCCAGGCAGGATCGCGAACAGCCAGGTGAGCGGGTAGGCAGCGCCGGCGTTCCAGTCGGCAAGCAACGGAGCGCCGCTCCAGATGTCCGGGTCGAACAAAGGCAGGTTGCCAGCCCGGATCTGCTGCCCGGCAAGTACCCGCAACGGGTAGTTCTGCGTCAGGTCGTCGCCTGGGACAACCACATGTCCGAAGAGCGCCGGGAAGCCGAAGACCAGCACAGGCAGGGCAACAAGGACGAGGACGGCCGAGACATCGCCCGTCCGCCGCGGCGGCGCCGGTGCCCGGCTCAGCCCGGGCGTGTCAGCAGCCGATGAGGTCGGCGGCGGTTCGGTCCTCATATTTGCACTATCGCAACAGAACCGCGCGGAATCCTCAAGACTCCCATCACACGTTGGCTCGGGCGGGCGCAGTCGCCGGCTCGGGCAGCGCGCCAACAACGATGCACGCCGCGACGAACAATGGCAGCTCCGCGCTCACGTGGGACAGGCTCGCGCGCACGGTTCAGCCGGGTTCACCCGAGCAGCTCGTCCGCCGCGGCGGCGAAGATCTCGGTGTGGGCATCGGCATCCGGATAAGTTGAGGCAGGCGACATCAAAGCCATGTTATGGAACGGGGTCAGCAGCACTCCGCGGTTGACCAGATACAGATGCAGGTACTCGTCGATGTCGACGTCGGCCGCCGCAGCTGACTCACCGCCGGTACGCGGCGGCCGGGGGCAGAACCGGTACTCGGCCCGTGCCCCGAGCTGGGTGATGGTCCACGGTAGCCCTCGAGTGGCGAACACGTCCCGGACTCCCGCGGTGTACCTGGTGGCCACCGAGATCATGCCTTCGAACGCTCCGTCGGTGAGGACGTGCTCGAGCGTGGCCCGCATTGCCGCTACCGAGAGCGCGTTACCTGCCAGCGTCCCGCCGACGCCGCCGGTGTCGATGATGTCGGCGGTCTTGTCGGCGAGGATCTTGTCGGCCAGCTCTGCGGACAGCCCGAAGGCCCCAGCCGGCATCCCGCCGGCTATGGCCTTACCGATGGTCACGATGTCGGGGTCGAGCTGCCAGGCCCTAGTGCAGCCGCCGGGACCGGCGCTGAAGGTGTGCGTCTCGTCGTTGATCAGCAGGCTGCCGTGGGCGCGGGTCAGCTCTCTGACCGCCTGGAGGTAGCCGGGCTCCGGCAGCACGATGCCGATGTTGGTGAGGGCCGGCTCCATCAGCACGGCCGCGATATCTCGGTGGGCGAGTTCCCGCGCGAGCGTCTCGGGGTCGTTGAACTCGACAACCCGGGTGGTGTCGGACGGGTCGACGGGCGCGCCCACGTTCCCTTCCCTGGCAATCGGGCCGTCGGGCGTTGCGATGATGAACGTCTCGTCCACGCTGCCGTGGTAGCAGTAGCTGTACACGAGAATCTTTGGCCTGCCGGTCAGCTGCCTGGCCAGCCTGATCGCCCACCGGTTGGCATCAGTCGCGCTCAGCGTGAAGCTCCAGTGCGATGGGCCGAACCTGCGAGTCAGCTCGGCGCCTACCCAGGCCGCGTCCTGCGTCGGCAGCATGGTCGTCGAGCCGCCGAGTTCGCCGTAGCGGTGGGCGATCGCCTCGCGCACGGCGGCCGGGGAGTGCCCGGCCATGGCGCCGGTATCACCGAGGCAGAAGTCGATGAACTCGTTGCCGTCGATGTCGGTGAGCCTGGCCCCGCTGGCCCCGGCCAGGTAGAGCGGGAATCCGCCCGCCCACATCCGCATCCATGTCATCGGCACGCCGCCCAGCAAGTGACCTTCCGCCGCGGCGAACGCCTCGGCGGAGCGGGGATGGCGCTGTCGGTAGTCGGCACGCTCCCGGCCGATCAGTTCGCCGAGGCGGATCCGGCTGAAGGGTGGGTCTAGCTGCCTGTCGCGCATCGACTGCTCCCTGACGGTGACCCCGAGACACTACCAGCGCGCTGGCTGCGGGCCGTGCTCGCGCCGTGGCCGATAGGCTGGCTAGCCCGGCGAGCAGGGAGGCGGAATGGCCGACGGACTGACATTGGACAGCGTCCGGGCCGCGGCGGCCCGGCTCTACGGTGTGGCGCACCGGACTACCGTGCTCACCTCGGCCGCGCTCGATCAGCACTGCGGAGGTCACGTGGTGCTCAAGGCCGAAGTGTTCCAGCGAGGCGGGTCGTTCAAGTTCCGCGGTGCCTACAACAAGCTGAGCCAACTCGACGCTGCGCAGCGGACGCGAGGCGTGGTCGCCTACTCGTCGGGAAACCATGGCGCGGCGGTCGCGCTGGCTGCGCGGCTGCTCGGGATCGGCGCGGTAGTGGTCGTGCCCGCCAACGGTCCGGCGGTCAAGCTTGCGGCGATCGAGGGTTACGGCGCGGAGCTGCGCCGTTACGACCCGGCCAGGGAGAGCCGTGCGGAAGTCGCCGCGCAGATCGCGGCAGAGCGCTCGATGACCATTGTCCGCCCCTTCGACGACTACGAGGTGATGGCGGGGCAGGGCACGGTGGGCCTCGAACTAGCTGCGCGCGTACCCGATCTGGGGCTGGTGCTGGTTCCAGTCGGCGGTGGCGGCCTCGCCGCCGGGGTCGCGACCGCGGTGAAGGGGCTGATCCCGACGGCCACAGTGATCGGAGTCGAGCCGACTAGCGCCGCCGACACCAGCCTGTCTGTGCGGGCGGGGCATCGGGTCAGCATCGCTGAGCCGGACACGATTGCCGACGGGCTGCGGGCCCGCCAGCCTGGGGAACTGACCTTCCCCATCACTTCCAGGCTGCTCGCCGACGTGGTCACGGTGTCGGAGGAGGAGATCGTGGAAGCCATGCGGTTCTGCTTCTCCAGGCTCAAGATCGTGGTCGAGCCCAGTGGCGCGGTCGCCCTGGCTGCGCTGCTGGTCGGCCTGGTCCCGGCGGCTACCCAGACCGGCGTGGTGCTGTCTGGCGGCAATGTGGATCCTGCGGACTTCGCGGCGCTGATGAAGGCATGAGCCGGCCGCATTACGCGCTCCGTCAGGCCGGCCGCCAACCGGCGAGCCGCAACGCCATCTGCGCATACCGCTCCTGCAACTCGTCGTTGCTGAGCGGGTAGTTCTGCAGCGTCCAGTCGCTGATCTGCAGGCACATCGAGCTGATGGTGGCGGCGGTCAGCGTCGCAGCGGCACGATCCGGTCCGCCAACGAGAGTGAATGCGCCCTCCTCGGCCCCGGCCAGCAAGATGCTGGTCAGCCTGTCGCGCATCAGCCTGCGGATGGCCCTGACCTCCTGCCGCTGCACTCCCTGCAGCGTGGTGAACTCTCGGTTGGCCACCCGCGACTGCTTCTTATGGCCTGCAGCGTTCAGCACCAGGAACCGCACGGCCGCGCTCAGCCTGCTTGCGGCGTCCGCGCCTGCGCGCTCTACCACGGCGGCCAGGTGTACGTCCACCAGCCAGTGAATGTCCCTGACCAGCACGTACAACAGCTGCTCCTTGGAGCTGAAATGGTTGTAGAGCGCACCAGGCGTCAGTCCGCATGCCGCGGTGATGTCCCTGACGGTGGTGGCCCGGGAGCCGCGCTCGTAGAACAGGTCGATGGCAGCCTCAGCCAGCCGGCACTGCAAAGCCGTGCCGTCGACTGGTATCCGATCACCGGTCAGTAGCGGTATCTCGGCGGTCATCGAGGTCGGCCGTTCTGGTGCGGAAAGCGAATCGAGGGCAGGTATGTGACGCCGACTCGGTGCAATCGGTTGTCAGACAAGCCTTGACAGCAGACCTGGACGAGCGTACGACTTGTATCGCTGTATGAACGCTTGTTTATGTCTACAGCAACTTGTACGCGTCCGCTGTGACGGCCGCGGAAGCGTGCCATAAGGCCCGGGCCGACTCCCCTCCTCCCGGCCCGGGTCAGGCACCGCTCCGAGGTCGGTCGGCGCCCGAGCTGGCCAGTTCGGCATGGCCGCTACGAATCGTCACTGGATTCGCTTGCTCGGCCGCCCGCATCGCGACCCCGCTTACGGTCAGCCTGCTCCCGGTCGGCGCCGGTGCGGCGCTGCGGACTGCGGGTGGGCTAGTCCTTACTGCTGCCACGCTCGCGGCTGCGCAGCTGGCTGGCCTGGTCTGGCCCGGTCATCAGGCCCTGGTCTGGCCGCTTGCGTCGCATGCGCCTTCCGCCCGGCGTCTCTGCTGCCAGGAACCTGACGACGAGCAGGACTACGGCAGCCACGACGACGATTGTCACGATGCTGGCCATAGAATCCGCCCGCCCTCCAGCGCTCGCCGATGCCGTCAGGCGCTGGCCGGCAGGCCGGCCAGCGCTTCCTCTATCGCCCTGTCGGTCAGCTCAAGGTCCTTCAGCTCGCCGGACAGGTAGTCGCCGTAGGCGGCGAGGTCGAGCAGGCCATGACCGCACAGTGCGGTCAAGATGACCTTTGACTCACCCGTTTCCTTGCAGCGCAGCGCCTCTTCGATGCACGCGGCCACGGCGTGCGTCGGCTCGGGTGCCGGGACGATGCCTTCGGTCCTGGCGAACCGGAGCCCCGCAGCGAAGCACTCCGACTGCGGTTTGGCCACGGCCTCGATCAGGCCTAGCTCGTAGATGTGCGATAGCAGTGGTGACATCCCGTGGTAGCGCAGCCCTCCGGCGTGGATCGGGTCGGGGATGAACTCATGTCCCAGCGTGTGCATCTTCAGCAGTGGAGTGAACCCAGCGGTGTCGCCGAAGTCGTAGGCATAGATACCCCTGGTGAACGACGGGCATGCAGCAGGCTCGACCGCGCGGATTACCGGGTTCATCCGCCCCGCGAGCTTCTCGCGCAGGAACGGGAACGCCAGGCCCCCGAAGTTGGATCCGCCGCCGGTGCATCCCACGATGACGTCGGGGGCGTCGCCGGCGGCGGCGAGCTGCTTGAGTGCTTCCTCGCCGATGATGGTCTGGTGCATGAGCACGTGGTTGAGCACGCTGCCGAGTGAGTACCGCGCCTCGGGGTCGGCGCCGGCCACCTCCACGGCCTCGCTGATGGCAATCCCGAGGCTGCCCGTCGAGTCCGGATGCTCGGCAAGCACAGCCCGCCCGGCGTTGGTCAGGTCCGACGGGCTCGGGTGCACGGTTGCTCCGTAGGTCTCCATCAGCAGCTTGCGGTACGGCTTCTGGTCGTAGGAGGCCCGGACCATCCACACCTCGAGGTCGATGCCGAACAGAGCACAGGCGAACGCCAGCGCACTGCCCCACTGGCCGGCGCCGGTCTCGGTGGTCAGCTTGGTCACGCCCTCGGCGGCGTTGTAGTACGCCTGCGGCACGGCTGTATTCGGCTTGTGCGAGCCCGCCGGGCTGCCGCCCTCGTACTTGTAGTAGATGTGGGCGGGCGTGCCCAGGTCGCGTTCCAGTCGACGGGCCCGGAACAGCGGTGTCGGCCGCCATAGCCGGTACACATCGAGGACGTCTGCCGGGATCGCGACGTGCCGCTCCGGCGTGACCTCCTGGGCGATCAGCGCGCCTGGGAATAGCGGTGCAAGATCCTCTGGACCGACGGGCTGCCCAGTGCCGGGATGCAGCGGCGGCGGGGGCGGCGACGGAAGGTCAGCGATCACGTTGTACCAGTGCTGCGGCATCTCTGATTCCGGCAAAAGGTACTTGACCTGGCGATCCATCCGAGCCTCCACTCATTAGCGATAAATCGCGCGAGAGAATGCGAACGTCTCGGCACGCGTAACGTTAGTGCACCAAAGCCGGGCCAGGAAGCCTGCCCGACAGTGCGGGCTGCGAGAGCTGGGCCCGGCCTGTGCAGAGCGGGTTGCGGCCCATCCGGCGTGCGTGCAATCGTTGAGGCCGGTAGGGCCGGAACTTGGCCGGGCGTGCGGGGGTAGCGGCGGCGCACGGGCAATCTTCGCGGCGGCGGTGTGGAGGTAGCGGTGCGCTGGAGGCGGGACGGTGGCCTGCAGGCTCACGACCGCGCCGACATGCGGGCCGAGGAATGGCTGAAGGAGTTCCAGCCTGTGCGGCCGGACGCGCTGACCACCGCCGAGCACGACGCAGGCCCTGGGCCAGGCTACGCGCCCGGTCAAAGGCGTGCAGAGCTTGGCCAGTCTGACGGCCGACGCAGCCAGGAACGCACCGCGCGCATGCGCGTTGGCGAGCAGGACAGCTGGCCGCCGCTCAGTCGGCCCGCGGCACGAGACGGGCTGGATCGCGATCACGTCACCCGCGATGGGGTGAGCCGCGAGGCTGCCGGCTTGACTGGTACTGAGCTGCACGGGTTCGGTCGCGAGCAGCTGGAGCAGCGCCGTGTCGGCCGCGAGGGTACTAACTCGGGTCGGGTAGAGCCGCGGGGGGTCGGCCGCGAGGGTGCGGACTGGGGTCGGGCAGAGCCGCGTGGCCTCGGCCGCGCAGAGGCCAGTCGCGAGCGTGTGGGTCGGCACGGCGCGGAACGCAGAGCGCGTGGCCGCGGGGCGAGGGACCAGGAGCCGGCCGGTCCCCAGTTCGGGGCCAGCGACGCCCGCGGAGCAAGCGGCTGGAGCGTGGCCGGGTACGGGCGCGGTCGCGAGCCCGGACCGGTGCCGCGGCCCGGCGATGCAGAAGATTACCAGCGGCGCTCCGCCGAGCCGGTTCCGCTCGAGCACCCGGCTGCCAACGAGCATTCCTACCATCGCGACGGCTACCGTCAGGGCCGCGACTGGCACGGCCGCGGTCCTGACGACTACCAGCCGCGCGCCAACGGCTACCCTGGCTCGCGGGAATGGGCCGACGCCGGACCATCGGTCCGTGGTGGCGATCGGCCCGAGCGCGCCGGGTTCGAGCCACGGCCCGCCGACCATCGCCAGGAGTTCCCTGTTCACGGGCGGGAGAATCCCGGCCGGTACGGCAGCGAGCAGGACTATGGCAGCAGCTACTACGGTGATCGCCCGGCGGGCCTACCGGCCGGTGACGCTCGCGGTTACCAGCAGGGTCCGCCCCACGCGCCCCCGGAACTCGACGGCCAGCCGTGGCGCCAGTCCGAGCGGCCGCCGCGATCTCACGGGCAGGAAATGGCCATGCCGTGGCAGCACCGAGCCGCGCCCGCGGCCGGGCGGTCGGCCGCAGGTGGGGCCCACCCCGTTCCCCTCCAGAGCGGTATGGAGGCGACGGTAAGCCCTGCCGACGACCCCGACGATGTCGTCACCTTCCCGCTCCCGGTCATCCTGCCGACCCACAGGACGCCGCCCGCCGGCCCAGCACTGCCCGGCGCTTCGATGCTGCCGCGGCCGGGGACGGTCGAGGCGCCGCGGGGCCCGTTCGAGCCAGCCCGGCCGCCGAGCGTCACCGGCTCTGTACCGCCGCCGCCGCTACGGGAGATGCCTGCGGCCGCCGCCGCCAAGCTCGACCAGCTCAAGGACCTGTACCTGACCGCCGAGGCCATCGGCGAGGAGGCGCTGGACAAGCACTTCGAGCAAGTCAGCGCGCGGCAACGCGAGCTGATCAGGGAGTTCTTCCAGCGGTCGAGCCCCGACGGCGGGGATTCTTAGCCGCGGCCGCGCCTGGTCAAGCGCGAACGGAACGCCTGCGTCAGGTTCTCGGCTTCCTGCTCGCTGATCTCGACGAGCTCGGCGCCGAGGTCGCCGTACTCCCACTCGACGATCGCCGAGTCCGGCGCCCAGCTGAGATCCTGGCGCAGCGTCTCGTCCAAGGGCCCGTTCGCGGAGTACGTGCGGCGCGCCAGGCCCGAGGCCGTCCGGCGCCGCAGGCCGGTCGTCACGATCGCGTAGTACTGAACCTGCGACGTCATCGGGGCTCCTGCCGAAAGTCGCCGATCTCCATGCAGTTTGGCGGGGCCTGCACGGCCGCGGCGGACGCGACCTGACGGGCCCGCAACGCCGCGCGCTCAGTCGGCCCAGTCGCGGGATCGGTGGCCGTCACATACGCCTCATGCGTGCGCTGCAGCACAGCCCAGCTCGCGGTCGTATGGAATTGCACTTCGAAGGCCTGGTCATGGGCCGGGTCACGCCACCGAGTCCAGATGCCCTTGTACTCCGGGCTCTCCCACCTGTTCCGCCTGACCTCCAGCTCGAACCCCTGTGCCTTCATCTTGCGGTGCACCAGCCAGGTGCCTTCGGTGTAGTAGTCGGCCTCGAACGTGAACGCGTATCGCACGACGTCGCAGATCGCGGCCAACAGGTCGGCCGCTGGAATGCCGGGGTTCCGGGCTGCGAGCCTTGCCAGTTTTGCCGCGAGCCGATCGGCCGACTTGACGGTGTGAGCTTCGCTGCCCGGGGCAAGGCCGCCGTACGGTAGCTGCGCAGAGACGCGGCGCATGGCCGTTGTGATGCCTCGGTGCCCGTAGCCGCCGAAAACGTTCCGGCCCTCGGCCGCGATGCAGGCGGCGAGTGTTTGCCGGACCAGCTCGTCGTGCTCAATGCCCGGGTGCCCGGCGGCCGCGATCTGGTCCCGGCCGTCGGCCGCTCCCGCAGTCCGTCCCGTGCCCTGCGCGGTTGTATCGCCTTCGGGTGTGTCCACCCGCTCTGCGTCCACCTCGCCAGGTCCGTCAGTCGGCTCATCAAACCGCGTCCGCTCCATGGCGGTCGCGGACATCGCGTAAGGGTCTTGCAGGTCTTGGCGGTCCGGCCGGTCGTGGCCATTTCCGGCCCGGTCCGGCTGTAGTCCCCGCTGCTGCGGGTCCGCAGCGGCGGCGCGGGCCCAGGCCGAACTGCTCGGCGCTGACCCCGGTACACGACCCGAGCCGTTGACCGCGCGCGGGAGCGGATCAGCCGCCTTGCCGTCCGGAGCCACCTGCTCGCGCCGCTGTTCTTCGTCGCCACGGGCCGGTCCCGGCCGGTGGCCGTTTGTATGGTCGGCAGCCGTGTCACGACGCTGTGCCGCATCAGGTTCCGCTTGCCGGGCAGCTCCGTTCGAGCGCTCTGGGTCGCGGGCGGGCAGGCCGAGCTCGAGCTGCCTGAGCTGCAGCGGTGCGGCCCTGACCGACCCGTCGTCGTGGTACGGCGACGATGGGTGACCGTCCGGCAGGTTCTTCAGCCGGGACTGCAAGTCCGCCAGCGACCATGCGGCAGGCGGTCCGCCGGCGCGGCCTCCGTCTGCCGCACGAGAAGCAGCGCGGTGGTACGCGCGGGTTTCGGGTGAGCCGACTGCAGCGTGCTCGGCGTCGGCCGCCTCGGACCGCAAGTCGGCGTCGAGTGTTTCCGGTGGCGGCACGACATCGGCTGGGTCGTGCGGCGGTAGGTCGTTGGTCGGCTGGAGCTGCGGCACTGCCCTGGCCGTCTCGGCTGGAGCGGGGTGCCCTGACTCGGCCGG
>JASHSO010000246.1 GCA_030038715.1 Streptosporangiaceae bacterium | reverse complement strand
GAAGTAGTCGTTCGCCTCCCAGTCGAAGCCCAGTGTGAACAGCCCCCACAGCGCCAGCGTTGCGTCCCTGATCCAGCTATAGCGGTAGTCCCAGTTCCGCTCGCCTCCGGGCGTCTCGGGCAGTGAGGTAGTCGCGGCGGCGGCGATCGCCCCGGTCGGGGCGAACGTGAGGCCCTTGAGCGTCAGCGCGCTGCGGGTCAGGTAGCTGCGCCAGCGGTGATTGGGAAAGTTGCCCCGAGCCAGCCAGTGCTGCCAGTGGTGCGCGGTCCACACTTGGCGCTCGTAGGCCTCCTGGTAGGTCTCGGGCGGCGCAACCCTGCCCCACGACAGCGCGCAGAACCTGAGGTCACCCTCGTGCAGCAGGGTGCGCGCGCGAGCGCTCGGCCCCTCCAGTCCGATCCTGATGTCCGAGGTGAGCGTCAGCTTGAGATCGCTGCTGGGGGAAGACACCGCGGCCTGGTAGTAGCCACGGCTGGCGCGGGTCCAGTGCCCGCGCTCACGGCCGTAGTCGAAGACCGGCTCGCAGTCCAGTATCAACTGGACCGTGCCGTTCACGCAGCGCACGGTCCGCAGCAAGATGTGCTCGGCGTCGTAGTCGGTCGGCGGCCTGGTGTGCGAGCTGCGCTCGGGGTTCTGATGCCGCCACGGCCCCATGAGCAGGCAGTCTCGAACGATAATCCAGCCCTCGCCGCAGTCCCAGCTGGTCTCGACGACCATGGTGCCCGGCAGGTAGCGCCGGTCTGCTGGCACCGACATGTCCTCGGGGCCGAACAGGAAGCGGCCCGCGTCGCGGTCCAGCAGCGCACCGAACACGCTCGGGCAGTCCATCCTGGGCAGGCACATCCACTCGATGGCGCCGCTGGGCGCGACGAGCGCGGTGACCTCGCAGTCGGAAAGGAAGCCGTAGTCCGCGATGGGCGGGTAGGGCGATAGCTCGCTGCTGGCATCGGCCAACTGGGGGATAAGCAGCTCTCTGCCGTGAGCGCTCACATCGTTAACTTACCCCGTGCAGAGTCGGCAATCGCTGGTCAGCGAACGTCGCACGGGCGGAACTGCACGCTGATCCGCGGGCCGGTCGGCTTGGCCGTCTTCGGCACGGCGTGCTGCCAGGTCCGCTGGCAGCTGCCGCCCATGACGAGCAGGTCGCCGTGCCCGAGGTCGTAGCGCAGCGCGGAACCGCCGTCGGCAGGGCGCAGCAGCAGCGCGCGCGGCGTGCCGAGCGACAGGATGGCCACCATGGTGTCCTGGCTGCTCCCCCGGCCGATGGTGTCGCCATGCCAGGCAACGCTGTCGCTGCCGTCGCGGTACAGGCACAGGCCTGCGGTGACGAACCGCTCGCCAAGCTCGGCCGCGTAGTGCGCGTCGAGCGCGTGCCTGGCCTTCGTCAGCATCGGATCCGGCAGGGTGGCACCCTCCGGGTAGAAGCAGAGCAGCCGGGGAACGTCCACGACGCGGTCGTACATGTGCCGCCGCTCCTCCCGCCAGGGCACAACCTTCGTCAGCCTGCTGAACAGATCGTCCGCGCCGGTCAGCCAGCCGGGAAGCACGTCGATCCAGGCGCCGTGGGCCAGCTCGATACGGTCCAGTCCGCCGAGCGGGGCGAGGCTGGGCCCGCTGGCCAGATCCAGCAAGGAACACTGCAAGGTTCCGTTCATGTGTTCGATTATAGCCCTGGCTTCAGCATTTGAGCGGATAGCCAGTCGGCGAAGCTGGCGCTCCCACGGACGTCTGCGTGGTCAGCGGTGAGCCAGCCCGCACGAAGCGCGCGGCCCAGCTTGCCGGGCACGGGCAGCGGGAGCAGCAGCGCGGGCCGACCGGTTACCGACTTCCAGGCAACGGCCAGGTCGCGAGCGCTGACGACCTCGGGACCGGCGATCTGCACCCGGCTGCCGCGTGGCAGGTCGGCAGCGAGGTCGGCCACGACCGTCGCGACCTCGGCGGCCGCGACAGTCTGCAGCCTGAGCCGCGGGATCGGCAGCACGCGCCACCTGCCCGCCGCGTCCAGGACCGCGGCTGCCAGCTCGTGGAACTGGGTGGCACGCACGATGGTCCACGGCACCGGCCCGCGCTCGACGACCGCCTCCTGCTCGGCCTTGACCCGGTAGTAGCCCATCGGGACGCGGTCGCAGCCGACGATCGAGATGCAGACGTGATGACCCACGCCAGCCGCCCGCTCCGCGGCCAGCAGCCGCCGCGACCCCGCCACCAGGACCTTGGCTGCGTGCCTGGGCGACGCGTTGCTGGCATCGACCACGACCGCGCAGCCCTCGAGGGCCGCCGCCAGACCAGCGCCCGTTGCCAGGTCGACCGGGAAGTCTGGACTGCGCCGGCTGAGTACCCGCACCTCGTGGCCGCGATCGGCCAGCTTGGCGCTGATGTGCTTACCCAGCGTGCCGGCTCCCCCGGTGACGGCGATTCTCATGCTCACTACGACGAAGTCCCCGCCCCGCGTGTGAGGTCTGGCTCCAGCCCGAGCAGCACCCGGTCCTGCACAGGCCGGTAGCCGAGCCTGCGGTACAGCGCGTTGCTCGTCGGGTTGGCCAGGTCGGTGAACAGGACCACCTCGGCGGCGCCGCCTGCCAGCGCAGCCATGCTGACCGCTGCCGTGATCGCGCCGCCGTAACCGCGTCGTCGAAGCTCGGCAGGTGTGTAGACGCCTTGCACGCGGACGACGTCGGC